>NZ_JBLZFY010000070.1:0-21853 GCF_050753365.1 Geminocystis sp. CENA526 | reverse complement strand
TTCTAACACACCTTTTTGTTTTTGTGTATTTTCTTGTATAAGATATTAACTTTTTATGCTTTAGTCATTAACAGTCTCCTAGTCTCTTTTCTTCATCTAAAGACTATAAAACAATCGTCTATTAACTCTATAAATACTCTGCTTGTAATGGTTCGTCATATTGATCGGCGATGGTAGCCACTAAGGTTATCAATCGGGAAATTTCCGCAGGAGACAAATCATTAACGGTTCTTTGAGCAGATAATACAACTTGATTATTTAATATGGAAAAACAAGTTTCAAAAGTGCCACTCCAATTTAATTCCATCAACTGACGAAATAACTGGGGTTCGTTTTTCGCAGGTAAGGGCAATACATTCGACCATATAGTCAACAAATCATCATCACTTTCCCCTGTTAATTGGACGAAGACTTCTACTGTGCCATATTGAAATTTCCAAATATAGCCATCGTCGGTAGCCTGTACCATAGCACTATCATTTTGTTCTAAGCTATAGATTACGGTTTCAATTTCCTCTTTGGCACTAATTTTAGGTAAATCTAAATCACTAAATTCTATATCTTCGGATATTTGTTCGATCGTGGTCATAATTTTTAGGTTGTAATTGCTTTCTGATTAAATGATACGAAAGAAATCGACAATTGACAATCAGGAATTAAAGGAAAATTGAGAAAGTTGAATTTACAGAAACAGATGAGGGGAAACGTGAAAATAATCTGCTAAAGCCTGAGCTTGAAAAGTATTAATAGGATAGTTGCCTTTTTTGATTGCCGTAATGATTTCTTGACTACCGAAGATATTTAATAAATCAGAATCATTAATAGACCTTGCTTCCATGAGATGTTGTAAAATTTCATAGGGTTTGGCAACGTCTAAAGGGTAATTTTCTGTTTCATATTTTTCTACTAACATGACTAATAAATCATATAAAGCATTTTCTTCGATCGATCTGTTGGGATTAAACAAAAGTTCTTCAATTTCTGTTAAAACTTTCTCATACTCTGCTTGATTTTCAATAATTTTAGGTGCAGTTTGTGTTAACAATTTAGTATAAAGATTACGATCTATAGTATGGGTCATTTTTCCATTTATCCTTATCATATTCAGCATGAGTTAATCAATATTTATAATAAATAATTTGTTTTGCATAATCAATTGCGACAATTAAACGATATTTATTTCCTTTGAGATTAAAAACGGTAAAATTATTGACAGCTTCTGCCGTAGGGTAAACTGTTTTAACATCTTCTAAATGATTCCATTTAATATTTTTGACCACCTGACACCAACTATCAATTACTGGTTTTATATCTGGATATTTATTGGCATCTAGCTTCAGTTTTGAAGTGGAAATAATCCTCATTTTTCCCCTCTATTGATATTGTGCCATAGATGATTTTCTGTTTCATTGTATTAGAGACTGAATTATCGTTTATGTTCTTTATAGTCATTTTTGGCACTGAATATTAATCGAAATTATACACCATATTGTTAGAGAACAACAAAGATGTATTTTATATTACTTTTCTACAAATCAAAAATGAGGTTTACTAATTAAGGAATTTTAGGAATTAACAAAAAAGTAAAGAAGTAGATTAAGATAATTGAATTATAAAAATTTACTATAGATAAAAATTGAGGATTTACAAATGGGTTTATTCGATCGTTTTTCTGAGTCTCAGGATATGGGTATCGACTTGGGAACGGCAAATACATTAATTTATATACCGGGTAAAGATATTGTTTTTGATGAACCATCAATTATTGCCATTGATGATGAAACTAATAAAACCATCGCTACGGGTAAAGAAGCACAAAAAATGTTGGGGCGTACTCCTAAAAATGTCAGAACGGTTCGTCCTTTAAAGGATGGTGTCATCACTGATGTTAAGGAAACAGAGATGATGTTAAGAGACTTTATCAAAAAAGCAAGAGGTAATAATAATTTAACTCGTTCTCGCATAGTTATTGGCGTACCAAGTGGTATTACTTCGGTGGAAGAAAAAGCCTTAAAAGATGCGATGGAAACAACAGGTGCGATCGATAATATAGAATTTATTGATGAGCCTGTAGCCGCCGCCATTGGTGCAGGATTGCCCGTTGAAGAACCTGTTGGTAGCATGATAGTGGATATAGGTGGAGGTACAACAGAAGTAGCCGTTTTAAGCCTTCAAGGCATTGTGATCAGTGATTCTGTTAGGATAGCAGGAGATGAAGTAACGGAAGCCATTAAGCGCTATCTCAAACGCACTTATAATTTAATTATAGGAGAAAGAACCGCCGAACTAATAAAAATAGAAATTGGCTCTGCTTATCCCACTGAAAATGATGATGAAGTCATGGAAATTAGAGGATTGAATATCGTTTCAGGATTGCCTAAAACCGTTACTATTAGTGTGGAAGAAATCAGAGAATGTATCGCTGATACTGTAGAGTTAATTGTTGATGCTATCAAAAAAATTCTCGAACAAACTCCCCCTGAATTGGCAGGAGATATTATCGATCGAGGTATCATGTTAGCAGGAGGCGGAGCATTACTCAAAGGCTTAGATAGCCTCATCGCCAACGAAACAGGTATTATTACTCATATTGCCCCTAACCCTCTCAAATGTGTCGTTTATGGTGCAGGAAAAGTATTAGAAGACTATGAGAAACTAGGACGAACCAGCCGAAGAAAATAGCTATTATTAAAAAAGTATTTTGATGAAGGGAGGTAATAGGTAATAGGTGAAAGGTAATAGGTAATAGGCAGATAGGTTTAAACCCAATATTTATTATAAATTTATATAAAAATCTAACAAATATCGTGTGCTTCGGCACTATCTAGCCGACCTTTCCATGGGGAAAGGGTTTTAAAGGCAATGTTAATCGCCCCATTCCAATCTCGTAGCACTTTATGATCACAATGAGGGCATTTAAAGATTTTATTACTGCCTAATTTTTGATGAATTTCCCCACATTTAGAGCAGGTTTTGGAAGTATATTCTTCGGTTATTAAGTGAAGTCTTACTCCTCTTTTTTCACAGTGAAATTTAATAGTTTGTTCAAATCGATAATGACTCCAAGTCATCATACTCCTAGCTGTTTTGCTGTTTAATTTCCGCCTTGTTTTTTTGACCATCTGACTACTTTCAAAAGTAGGAATGAAAATATCCGTATAATTTTGAGTCAGGAAACAGGCAGTTTTTTTGTGGCATTCATCGACAAGATTCCTTATTTTTATTCTTATTTTTTCGGCTTTCTTTCTAAGTTTAAAACGGTTTCTTTTCTCCTTTCTTCCTTGAGCTTTGGCTATCTGAGATAATATTTTGTCCAAACGCTTACATAGAATTATGATTCGAGAAATAGAATCTTTTCCTATTTCAATAATAGAATTACCGTCAAATAATGTCTGAAAACATCTTACTCCACTATCAGAAAATATTGGTTTTTCTAATGGTTTTATTCCCTCCTTTTTTTCTTCTATAGTGAAACTAATATACCATCTTCCCTTGTCTAAAATGATAGAAAAATCACTAGGCATTTCCGAAGGTAATTCTTCCGAAGGATTTACTTTTAATTCCGACAATTTTATTCCTTCTAATGTCTTGTGAGTAGGGTAGGTAATTCCTTGTTTCCAATTAGGTTTTTGGAGTTTAAAAGACTTAACTGGACTACGACAACTACGAAATCTAGGTTCTTTCTTATTATCTTTATCCGTAGCCTTAAAAGCTCTATGGGCATCGATTACCGCCGCCCCTCTCAAATTATAAGGAGAGCTTTCTACCCAATCAGGTAAATCTTCCATGACAAGTTTACGCAAATCATAGGCTGATGGTAACTTTTCTTTCGCTACATACCTATCTCTAAGTATTGCCATTGCTTTGTTGTAGCAATAGCGAGAAGCTGATAACCATTGCCTCCAAACGATTTTAAGTTCCTTCTGAGGATAAACTTGAATCTTCTTTGATTTGCTGTTTGTACTTTCGCAATCCGTAGAGTCGGCAAGAGAAGACGTGAACGATTGCCAAAATGTCTTCCACCATTTCTCGTTCAGGAGAGAGACTTGAGTTACTTGAAACCACGAGTTCGCAATTGTTTGATTCACATATCCATTGAAATAAATCGAATCCAAATCTAGCGAGTCTGTCTTTATGAGCAACCACAAGGCGTTCGACATCTCCTGACATGATGCGTTCCAAAACGGTTTTAAATTTGGGTCGCCTGTAGTTGAGTCCGCTTCCGATTTCTTTGACGATTTCCGCTTTCGGATAGAGGGATTGCAAGTAATCGGCTTGTATTTCGAGGTCTTCTCTTTGTTTATAAGAAGAAACCCGTGCATAAATAAGGGTAACTCCTTTAGATTCTCCCATGACGCTAGAGAGGTCGTATCTCCTGAGTCCTGTGGGAGTTCTAATAGTTTTGATTTTTCCTGTTTTATCCCAATTTCGGAGGGTTTGAGTGCTAACTCCGAGGACTTTTGACGCTTCTGCCGCCGAGACATATTCTTTTTTTCCCATGAAAAAAGGTGTGCTAAGATTTTTTTTATTATTCTAACACACCTTTTTGTTTTTGTATATTTTCTTATATAAGATATTAATTTTTTATGCTTTAGTTATTAACAGTTTACAGAGATTATGTCAATGAAGATTTTATTAGTCGATGATGAAAAAGAATTAGCCCTTAGTTTAGCTCGAATTTTGACACAGGAAGGCTATCAAGTAATAATTGCCCATGACGGAAAGGAAGCCCTAAAATTAACCTTAGCAGAATCCTATCATCTCTATATCCTTGATTGGATGTTGCCTCACATAACAGGATTAGAAATTTGTCAATATCTGAGGCAAAAAAATATTACCACTCCTGTCTTATTTTTAACAGCAAAAGACACTTTGGACGATCGAGTTATGGGGTTAGATGTGGGTGCAGATGATTATTTAATCAAACCCTTTGAATTAAGGGAATTATTAGCTAGAGTTAGGGCTTTGTTACGTCGATCGAGTACTATGGAAACAAAATCCCAAGATAAAATTAAAGTCGCCGATTTAGAGTTAGAAATTAATAACCAATTAGCCTATCGCAACGGGAGAATGATTAAACTATCAGAAAAAGAAGTCAAACTCCTTGAATTTTTTAGCTTATACCCTAATCAATTAGTCACTCAAGAGCAAATTTTTACCTATCTTTGGCAAGAAGAAGAAGCTCCTAGTAGTAATGTTGTCGCTGCGATCGTGCGTTTATTAAGACGTAAAATTGAAACCGATAATGAACCGATTTTAATTCATACTATCTATGGTAAAGGTTATTGGTTTGGGATTCAAAAATAACCTGATACCTGAAGCCCGACACCTATCCCCATCAAAATACGATAAGACAGCCTAATTATTGATTATCGGTTTGCCATGTTTTAATACCCGCTTTAACTCCAGCCCAAAAACCACGACTTTTTATGTGTACATTTTCTACTTGTTTTTTTGCGGTTACAAAAGTTCGATCGATCTGTTTAACTGCACCCGAAGCACTTTTAACGCCTTCTTTCATTTCTCCACTCAATTCTGTCAATTCTAAATTTGTATTTTTAATGGCATCCAAAGTATTGGGAAATTCTCTATTTAAAGTATCAAACAATTTTTCGGCACTACGAGCAGCCCGACTCAATTCTTGGACTACTGGAATCAAGGTAATTAAAACGGCGGTTAAACTAACGGATACTAAACAAAGAGAAAACCCTAACCAAAAAAAAGGCTCAGTCATGATACAGAAATTGGGGAATGAGTAATTTTTTGCAATAATTTTGATTTAATTGTAACGGCTAAAGCCATTACTACAAACTTTGAGCAAATAAACTGAAATTGTTATGATTGTTCATCAGAAGCACATTGCAATAAGAAAATATTATAATCCTCTAATTCTTGATTAATCAAAAAAACTAATTTTTCATACATAGTTTTTAAATAATCTAATCGTGACCAATCATATTCAAATTCATAATAATATCTTTTAAAATGCCGAAATCTTCTTAATTCGTCTAATAACAAATAGGATTCACGGGATAAAACTGCTTTTCTAATACCGGGTATATCAAGACGCATTTTTCTTAATAATTCTTTATGCCATTTTTCTGAGTCTAAATGATTTTCAAATTTTCTGGAGATACGAAATAAAATTGTCTCAATACAAGTATAAGTATTGCACAGAATTTCTGCTAATAAAACCGCATCTCTTAAATCTCGTTTTGATTCATCGGCAAAAGTTTCTTGATAAGAAAGATATAAATTATTAATGTTTTGTAAGACTTTTTGAGAATCTTTAATTTCGCTGACTAATAGTAATAAATCATCATTTTCCATAGACTATTTTCCCTTTTCGTAGCAAAATTTTTTGAAATGAATTATTGACATTTTCCCAACGGATTAAATCTAAAGAAAAATTAGTCATATCTTCTGCATCTTTTAATAATCTCATAAATTCGATCGAATCAAGTCCTTCTACTGCTATATCAATATCGGAAGCCTCAGAAAAGTGCTTAGATTCCAATACTGAGCCCCATTGAATAATTCTCTTTGGGGTATATTTATTAATAATCATGGTAATAATCTGTTGCGCATCCTGTTGGGCTTGTTGCCACAATGCGAAACGTTTGTTTTTGAGATTTTCTTGTTTTTTTCTAAGATACAGTCTAGCACTACCATAATCAAATAAATCTGTTTTTGTCATTATGTTAAAACATTATTATTAATTTTTTCTTCCCCCTCTTCCCCCTCTTCCCCCTCTCACCTTCATCATTAAACTTCGATGCCAAGCCTACTCCTTATAGCTTTGACTGGCTTCCACTCCAGCACTAACGGCTTTTTTGAGACGGTTAAGGGTATTATCCCATTTTTGTAATGCTGATTGGGAAATTCGATCGCTATTCATTTGTAAACTAGAGGAAATATCTTGAGCCATTTCTGGTAAAGCCTGAGCGGTTTTGGACACTATTTTGCGGTTTTCTTTACCATTGCGAGGACTAAATAAGAGGGTTGCCATAGTGGCGATCGTACTACCCACCACAATTCCTAAGATAAAAGCATTATTTTTGTCTTCCTGACTCATAAAATATTCCCTGATTAATTTCTACAATTTGACAAGAGCATTTTTCAATAATGGTGGTAATTGACGCATTATTTTACCCTTTTCTCGATCGATTCCCACTAAAGTTACTCTACCACTAACATAAAGCAAAGAACCACTCACAGAGCTAATTTCATAATCCCAATGGATTCTTACCCCTTGTACTTCATTCATGCGAGTTTTTACTATACCATGCTCCCCCATTCTCATGGATTGATGATAGCGTAGGTTAATTTCGATCACAGGTAAATCACAACCTATACTAACTAAATCAGTATAATCGATGCCGATCGATCTTAAACATTCGATTCTAGCGGATTCCATCCATGTTAAATAAGTACCATGCCAAACAATTCCCGCATAATCTGTATGATGAGGGTGAGCAATAATAGGATACTCGAACCATTTTTCTGTAGTTGCTCGAAAACTATTATCTAATTCAATCTCCGTAGTCGGAGATAATTGAGGTTGAGATGAATAAGGCAATGTACTCTCCTCCAATGTCACGTTTATAATCAATTATTTCTGATCAGTCATCAACTGTCAATAAGATAAGCTAGGACGTACTCGATCGAATTTTTGGTAACACCTATTTAATAATGGAGATAAGCCAAGCACTAATGATAATAAATAAAATAGTGATTTCCAATAACTTAAAATGAGGTGATAATTCATCCCATTGTGTTTTTACAATATTAAGCCAATTTTGCTGAAAAAAAATAATATTTTGCCACCATAAATTATAACTGTCTTTCTCTCTTATCTGGGCATCCAACATGGATAAAATTAAAGGATAATTCCCTATTTTAACATTCATTAACAAATGTGAACCTATCATGAATACCATTAAAATTAACGAAATTAAATGTAAATAGTACCAAAAATGATTTAACTCTCCTTCAGGCAACCAATTTTCATCCATCATTTTTCCCGTAAAAACAGCAAAAGTTAACGCAAAAATTATCAAAGTATTAGTTAGACGATGAAGAGAATACCACCAAATCGGTTTATTAACTAATTTTAATTGATTCAAAGTATTAGATTGAATAATTTTTTTATTGCCTCGATGGATAACATAAACCACAAAAATAGGAAAAATCAAGAGAGTAAATAAACCAAAAGTTCCATGTATTCCCTCTATTTCTTCCCAAGGAGGAAGTAATGATATTTTACCAAATCGACCATCATAAGTGTTATAAGTCCAAAAAGCGGTTATAATTGCCATAATAATCATTATTCCTTGAATATTATGGATAATTCTCAAGATTAATGGTTGATAGGGTTTAGTAGGAACTTGATCAGATTTTGGCACTTTTTTCATCAAAATAATTTTCTCATTGATTATAGCAATGCTGATGACTGAATATCTTTAGTCGTAAATAAATCTTATTTATCATCTGAACTTTCGCCATAAACTGAAATGCAAACTAGGTTAAAAGAAGAAGGAATTACCACTGTTTAACCTTAATATTTGAAAATACTGCTAAGATTGAAATTGTCCAGATTCTTTAATTATTAGTTTTAAAATAGTGTTGTTGCGCCGTTATCTCTTATCTATCTTTGTTGTTCTTGGTATTTTCTCTTTTTCTCCCCCCTTGAAGGCACAGGCTTTATTACCCTATACTCCCGAATTAAATCAAGATTTTTTTGATGAATATGGTTCTCAATTGCTACAGGATGCGATACAACTAACTCGTTTTCGTGAGTATGAATTAGCAGTAGCAAGAGCCAGATTAGCGGTACAATTATCTCCTCATCGTTATGAACCTTGGTTTGTTTTAGGTACATTAGAAATACAAAACAATAATCTCGATCGAGGTGTAGAAGCATTACAAGAAGCGAAACGATTAGCACCAGATCAAGCAGATGTACTATTTTCGTTAGGTAATTCTTATTTTCAAATAGGGGATTATGAATCTTCCGTTAGAGAGATAGAAGCGGGATTAAAGTTGAATGCAGAAATACCACAATCTTATTTTGATTTAGGCAATGCTTATTATCGACTCAGCAAATATTCAGAAGCCATTGCATCCTATCAAAAAGCGATGAAATTAGAACCATTATTTTGGCCTGCCATTAACAATATAGGATTAGTGGAGTATGAACAAGGAAAAATAAATCAAGCGGTAGAATCATGGCGTAAGGCTTTAAAAATTGACGAGAATCAAGCCGAACCAACTTTAGCTATTGCTGTCGCACTCTATGTGCAAGGAAAACAAGAAGAAGGGATACAATTAGCTCAAACAGCGTTAAGAATGGACAATAACTATGGCAGAATGGAATACTTAAAAGAAAATCTTTGGGGGGATAAATTATTAACTGACACTCGCAAATTATTTGCTAATCCCAAAATTCAACCTTTAGTACAAAAAGAAAGTACTGAAAAAGTCCAAAATTAGGTCATTTGTTCATCTGAAGAATCTCAATGCCTTAATTTTCGGTTTCAGTGCATAAATTCTACTAACAATAGTTAGACATATTCGATCGAACCATTAATGTAGGGGAGTCAATCGGAATAAAAACTACAAAAAATTGACTCTACTACGGTTAACGATGTTGATTGAGTATTTCCAAAGGAAATGAAATTACCAACTAGATTTAACTACCCCCGGTAGCAAACCTTCATGCGCCCATTCTCTTAAAACATTACGAGATAACCCAAAATCACGGTAGTAACCTCTAGGACGACCAGTCACCCAACAACGGTTACGTTGACGGTAGGGAGAGCTATTGAGAGGTAGTCTTTGGAACTTGCGTTGTAACTCGAATTTCTCTAAAGGATCATCTGTAGCTTGAATTTGCTCTTTTAAATCTGCTCTTTTTTTAGCATATTTAGCTACTAACTTGGCACGTTTTGTTTCCCGTGCAATCATTGATTTTTTAGCCATTTAAACTATACTTTTATACTAAGTTAAAATAAACACAACATTCTCTATCATAACTCATCTGATCCTAAATCAACAAATTCGATCGAGATCACAACAGGGCAAACGCATACTCACCTGAGTGAACTATAAAATGATGAAGATAAGAGGGGGGAGAGGAAGATGAAATTTTAAGTAGAGTCTGCTGAAAAAGTCTTTTTATATAGAAATGCTATCGCTTATGATAAATTAATTGGTATTACTGAAAATAGTCAGTTTTTTGTAGTTTGAAAAATTAATTTTGTCAATTTTGTCATGGAAAAAACTAAGTTACTTTTTGTTTGTTTAGGTAATATTTGTCGATCACCCTCAGCAGAAAATATCATGAATTATTTGATTGAAAAAGAAGGTTTACAAGATAAATTTGAGTGTGATTCTGCGGGTACATCAAGATACCATATAGGCTCTTCTCCTGATCAAAGAATGCAGTTAGCGGCTCAAAAAAGAGGTATCCAATTAAAGGGAAAAGCTAGACAAATAGAAGATTTTGATCTCGAATATTATGATTTAATTTTAGCGATGGATAAGTCTAATTATCAGGATATTTTAAGACTCGATCGAACTGGAAAATATAGGGATAAAATTAAGTTAATGTGTGATTTTACCACAAAATTTAAAGACAAAGAAGTTCCTGATCCCTATTATGGGGGGGAATCAGGATTTGACTATGTTATAGACTTATTATTGGATTCGTGTCAAGGATTGCTAGAATACTGTCAACAATAGACTTCTAGCATATTTATGATTTTACCACCGTAGAACAGGCATCTTGCCTGTATTTTTGAAGATGCCTAAGCTAGTTTGCATTTAAGTTTACTCATGAAGATAGGGAAAAAGGAAGAGTTAAGATTTTCAGTCATTTTTAAGACTTAATAAAAACGGTAAGTTAAATGCGTCTTAGCTTAATAAGTTTTATGGATATTTTGTTGGGTTAATAACCCAACCTACCTACTGTTTTCACGATGCTGGTATTGCTTGTTTTTTATTCGTGATTTTTCGCCACCAACCAAGAAGGGTACTGGCAATGAAAATACTGGAATATGCACCGCAAACAAAGCCGATAATTAAGGCAAGGGCAAAATATTTCAAAGTTTCGCCACCAAATAAGAAGATTGCTAATACAGGTAAAATAGTGGTGACACTGGTGTTGATCGATCGAGTCAGGGTTTGCATCACCGCTTCATCGACTATATCATTCATATTATCAATGTCAGTAGTTTTGCTAGTTTCTCGGATTCGATCGTATATAACTACGGTATCATTGACAGAAAACCCCGTAATAGTAAGTAAAGCTACTAAAAACAGAGTATCCACTTCCACACCAGCAACTAAACCGAGAATGGCAAATGCTCCTGTGGTGACTAATACATCATGGAATAAAGCAACAATGGCAAAAATTGCATAATCGGTTTTAAATCTAAAACTTAGATAAACGATAATTCCCGCAAAAGCTACTATTAATGCCAGAATACCAGAAATAAACAGTTCTCTCCCGATGGTAGGACCAACCGTGTCGATTTGAATGGTTTTTTCATCAAAAATACCAATTTTGTCTGTTAAAACTTGTTGTAATTTACTTCTTTCTTCTACGTCAAGGGTTTTAGTACGAATAGATATACCATGTTGATCCCCCCCCACAATTTGAATACTGCTATTAGTAGCTAAATTTTCAGCTTCTAATATTTGTCTGACTTCATTGGCGGTAATGGCTCGATCGCAATTATTAGGAATTGTACAATCTAATTCTACTTGTAACCTTGTTCCTCCTGCAAAATCGAGACTAGGACGTAAAATAGTTCCGATCGAGTAGTAAGAAATTACCATAGCAAGGATACTACCAATACAAAGAACGGCGGATATACTCCACCAAATTTTTTCCCATTTAACAACGCTAAATTTCATATAGTGAATAGTGAATAGTGGATAGTGAAAAAGAGAGACAGGTAGAGGGAGAAGAAAGTAATTATATTTTTTGGTGGGGTTGGGTTTAATATATTAAACCCCTACAATCCTTTTTACTTTTGCCCTTTGGCTTTTGCCTACTCATTACTGATTACTCATTTCTAATTATTGATTGCTTTGATATTAGGGCAAAATAATTCAGGACGTTGACGGATATTGGGAAAACCTAATACTGTGATTAACATAAATGTACGGGTACAAGTTAAAGCCGTAAACATACTGACAACAACTCCAATGCCTAAAGTTAAGGCAAAACCCTTGACTAAACCTGAACCTAACCAAAATAAAGCAATACAAGCGATTAAGGTGGTAACGTTACCATCTAAAATACTGCCAAAGGCACGATAAAAGCCCGATTCCACCGATCGATATAGGGTTTTTCCGTCTCTTAATTCCTCCCTTGTGCGCTCAAAAATTAAGACATTAGCATCTACCGCCATACCGATACTGAGGAGAAAACCTGCAATACCGGGGAGGGTAAGAGTTACCCCTGCGATCGAAAAACAAGCTAAGTTAAGTAAAGCGTAGATAACTAAAGAAACATCGGCAATGATACCGGGTAAACGGTAATAAACCGCCATAAAGATTAAAACGAGGACTAAACCAGAAATTCCTGCAATAATACTTCTGCGAATACTGTCTTGTCCTAAAGTAGCACCAACGGTGCGATTTTCCACAATTTGAACGGGTAAAGGCAAAGCTCCACCTTCTAACTGTAAGGCTAATTCCCTCGCTTGTTCAAGGCTAAAACCACCACCACCAGAAATAGTTGCTCTACCGCCCATGATTCCTGTGGTAGCATATTCGGCACTAACTCCGGGGGCGCTAATTAATCTATCATCAAGGAAAATTCCCAAAGTGCGCCCTGTACCTGCAATACTTTTTGTTAATTCAGCAAATAATCTGCCTCCTTCATCGTTAAATTCGAGGATAACTTCCCAGTCTGTACCTTGTTGAGTAGGTTGATAACCTGCCCTTCTCAATTTTTCCCCGTTTAACTCACTTTTTGTATATAACTGTTGGGATAATTCAGCTATTTCTGCTTGTTTTTCTTGGATTTTCTCCTGTTGTGCAGTTAATTCTTCCCCTTCTAATAATTGAGCTTGAAAAACCAACTCTCCTAATTCTCGTTGTCTGAGTTGATATTGGGCTTGAACTTCGGGGTTGTCGGTTTCGGTACGAAAATCTAATTGTGCTGTACCCCCTAAAACTCTTTCCGCTTCTTGGGGATCATTTACCCCCGGCAGTTGTACTAAAATTCGATCGTTGCCGACACTTTGCACCACCGCTTCGGATACCCCTAAACCGTTGACTCGATTATCAATAACCGTGCGCACCCCTTCCAGTTTATCGGTGGTGATTTCAGGTACTTCGTCGGTGGTTTGTAATTGTATAGTTAATTGTGATCCGCCTCGTAAATCTAACCCTAATTGTAGGGGTAAATTAATCAAAGTTACGATCGAAACCGCAATTAAAACAATGATTAAAATAATAAAAGCTCTTTGTTTTTCCATTAAAATTTATAATAAATCATAAAATAATAGTAGGGTGGGTTAGGCTATCATTAATTAATATTCATCACCTTCACCTTTGAGTTAGCCGTAACCCACCAATCAATAATAAAACTTTAACATTGATAACGGTGCGTTACGGCGAAATCCATTCTTTATCTCATCGATTTTTGATGAATCCACGCCTAACACACCTTACAAAATTTTGATATAAGTTTAGATTTTATTCGTCATAATTTTGCGAACAGCATCCACGATTTGCTCTGGTTGCACGATCGTCAATCTCTCCAAAGTACCATTATAAGGAGTGGGAATATCTTGAGAAGACAAACGAACAACAGGACCATCTAATTCATCAAATAATTGATCATTGATAGAGGCAGTCAACTCGGCGGCGATACCCCCAGTTTTCATACATTCTTCCACGATGATAACTTTATGGGTTTTACGGATCGATTCCCCAATCGTCTCCATATCCAAAGGTTTCAGAGAAATTAAATCAATGATTTCAGGATCATATCCATCTTTTTCAATCTGTTTTAAAGCCTGAACGCAATGATGTCTCATGCGAGAATAAGTCAATATAGTGACATCTTTTCCTTTACGGACAATTTCCGCTTTATTCAAAGGTAAAGTATATTCGTAATCTGGCAAATTTTCTTTATGATTATATAGTAAAACGTGTTCAAAAAACAATACAGGATTATCGTCTCTAATGGCAGATTTTAATAAACCTTTAGCATTATAAGCGGTAGAACAAGCAACAATTTTTAACCCGGGTACAGCCTGAAAATAAGCCTCTAAACGTTGAGAATGTTCAGCCCCCAGTTGTCTTCCTACTCCACCAGGTCCACGAATTACAGTAGGAATTTTATAGTTTCCACCAGAGGTATAACGCATCATCCCTGCATTATTGGCAATTTGGTTAAAAGCAAGTAGGAGAAAACCCATATTCATCCCCTCAATAATCGGGCGTAATCCTGCCATCGCAGCACCAACAGCCATCCCCGTAAAACTATTTTCTGCAATGGGGGTGTCTAATACCCTAAACTCGCCGTATTTTTCGTATAAACCTTTGGTTACTTTATATGAACCGCCGTATTGTCCTACATCTTCTCCTAATACAAAAACTTTGTCATCCCGTGCCATTTCTTCATCGATAGCCTGACGCAAAGCATTAAACATTAATGTTTCTGCCATTATTTTCCTTAAATATTACTAGCTATAGCAAAAATCATCTTATCATTTTTTTGTCAGTGTATTAGAGCTTAATTAGGGGATGATGAAAAAGTATTTTGATGAAGAAAGGTGTTCGGTATGGCGTGTTAGGCGGTGCATTGAGCGACTTGTACTGTACATAATAGATAAAATTATAGATGTATTTTAAACAAATAAGGTCAAAAGAACTCACTTTTTCAATAAAAATCCTCAAAACTGCGCACTTTTTCGTTAACGTAGGGGTTGAATAGTGTTCAACCCTTGTAAACTTTTGATTTTCATAGCTTTCTGACTTATTCAGCAAACCCTAATTAAACTTGGCTTTAGCTTCTAAATAAAGTTCTAGGGTAATAGATGTTTCTCCCTTTTCTTGTACAAATTTTTCAATTTTTTTCCTAGCCGCAGGGCGTACAAAAAAAGGTATTTCTTTTAATTTAGCTTCTGCTTCTGATGTCCATTCCATAATTTTAATGATCTTTAATTATTCTAAAGTTAATAATAGTTGCTAATTTGATTTATTGTAACTGTAATTCTAATTTTTTTTGAGATTCTTCTAAGGCTTGTCGAGGTGTTTTTTGTTGCAATAAAGAGGATTCGATCGAGCGTCCTAAGTTTTCCGAAAGGGCGGGATAATCTGTAATAATCGGACGAGATTTAGCAATTTTCATCTGCTCTAAAAATACTTTAATAACTGGATTTTCAGCAATAAAACTTTGATATTCTGCACTATTTTGAGCTTTAATATTAATAGGTAAATAACCTGTTTTTAATGCCCATTGAGTTTGAAATTCCTCTCCTAAAATAAACTCTAAAAATCTCAGAGATGCTTCTTCTCGTTGAGAATTAGTCTTAAAAACATATAAATTTTCTCCCCCTAAAACTGTAGCAGGTTGATTAATAATAGGAATAGGAAAAACATCATAATCGATGTTACTCTGTTTTAATTGTGCTAAAGTCCAAGGACCAGTAATTTGCATAGCAACCTTACCATTAATAAAATTATCTAATTCATAACCTCGATCGGGCTGTGATAAAATAGCACTATTTTCTTTCACTAATTCCACTGCTAAATTTAAGGCTTTTTCTGTACCATCACTAACTAAATTAGGTTGATTATTTTGGATAATTTCACCATCAGCACTGAAGATAAAAGGCAACCACACAAAGACAGTAAACTCTCCTTTTCCAGACGCAAATAACATTCCATTTTGATCAATTTTGCCATCATTATTGGTATCTTGAGTTAATTTTTTGGCAATTTCAGCAAACTCATCCCAAGTTTTCGGAGTTTCTTTTATTCCTGCTTTTTCAAATAAACTAGGACGATAAAAAACTGCCGTATTATTAGTTGCAAAAGGCACTGACCAGATATTATTATCTAAAGTCATAGTTGATAACATTACTGGATCAATGTCATTTTTAATGTTAGAATTATTCCACCATTCTTGTAAAGGTTTTAAGGCTTGTAATTCGACTAATTTTCCAGTTAATTGGGGTACATACCATAATATATCAGGAGGTTGGTTTCCCACGATCGAAGCGATGATTTTTGGTAATTGTTCATCGGGTTGTCCAACATATAAAGCCTCTACTTGAATATCTGGATTTTCTGTGTTAAATTGAGCTAATAACTCATTAAAAATTTCTCTATTTTCAGGAGGATTAATACCATGCCAAAAAGTAATTTTAGTAACCTGATTATTGTCTGGTGAATCAGAATTTAAAGCAGTATTTTGACAACCACTAATAAATAATAAACTAAAAATGAAAACAATACTAAGAGATTTGACAAAAAAATTGCGTCGAGAAAATATAATTTGATTTAATAACATTAATGCTTAACAATAGAAAATTAATCGTCTTAATTATACCAATTTTGTGATCATACCAGACAGATAAGCAATCTCATTGTCATTGCTGTCATTGCGAGGCACGAAGCAATCTTATTGATAATATTAATCTTATAGCCAGTTACAATTAAATCAAATTAGCCAAGTTTAGGGAAAGCCAATTACTATGACTCATCAATTATTATTAAATGTACCCGATCAACTGTATCAAATATTGTTGGAAACTGCTCAAGCAAGAGGAGATACACCTGAAAAATTAGCGATCGAGTATCTTCAAGAAGTTCAGAATAACACTAAAAATGATCCTTTAGATCAATTTATAGGTGCTTTCAATAGTAATAACTCTGATTGGTTAGATCAACATGATCAATATATAGGAAAATCAAGTCTTTAATCACATAATTACTTCCAAAAAAAACAAAAATGTATAATCTTTTTGTTGATACTTCAGGATGGGGAAATTTAGTTGATATTTCTCAAACTTATCACCATCTCGCAGTGCAATTTTATCAAGAAAAAACCGCTCAAAAATATTAATTAATTACAACTAATTATATAGTATCTGAATTAGTTGCTCTTTTATCTAGTCCATTGCGGATTCCTCGTCCTAAAATTATTGCTTTTATTGAGGGATTAAAATCTTAATTTTTGCAATACCTGAAACTCTGTTATAACTTTTTTAAAATTTTTTTATTTACTATTTAATATGAGTCAATTTAATCAAGAATTTTCATTATTATTAAGAGCCTGTTATCCTCTTATTTATATCCCTACTCAAGAGGAAGAAAGGGTAGAAAAAGCGATCGCATCCATCGGCAAAAATATCAATAATCGCAATATCTATACATGGGATTTCGTGGACGGTTATCAAGATAATCCCAATAATGCTAATTTTGGACGGCGTAATCCGTTACAAGCCCTCGAATTTATTGAAAAATTGCCACCTAATACGGCTGGAATCTTTATTTTAAGAGATTTTCAACGATTTTTAGAAGATGTCTCTATTTCTCGTAAGTTGCGTAATTTAGCTCGAACACTAAAGGCACAACCGAAAAATATTGTAGTTATCGCCCCTGAAGTCAATATTCCTACAGAATTAAAGGAAGTTTTCACTATCATTGAGTTTGCTTTACCCCAAGCCGAAGAAATCAAAACAGAAATTCAACGGTTATTGTCATCCACAGGGCAGTCTTTGAGTGAGCAATTTTTGGCGGAGTTAGTTCGATCGAGCCAAGGGCTATCCCTAGAACGCATTAGAAGGGTGCTGACAAGGGCGATCGCCCAAAATGGCAAATTAGAAGAAGAAGACGTAGAACTGATATTAGAGGAGAAAAAACAGTCTATACGGCAAACACAAATCCTCGACTACTACCCTGCCAAAGAACAAATCTCCGACATCGGCGGTTTAGACAACCTCAAAGAATGGTTATTGAGACGGGGAGGGGCTTTCAGCGAATCTGCTAGGGCTTACGGTTTACCCTATCCTAGAGGTTTACTGCTTGTGGGTATTCAAGGTACAGGAAAATCTTTGACGGCGAAGGCGATCGCACACCATTGGCACTTACCATTATTACGATTAGACGTAGGGCGACTATTTGGAGGATTAGTGGGAGAATCGGAATCTCGCACCCGTCAAATGATTAACTTAGCGGAGGCTTTATCCCCTTGTATTTTGTGGATTGACGAGATAGACAAAAGTTTTGCAGGAGCAGACGGAAAAGGAGACTCAGGCACAACCAGCAGGGTTTTCGGCACATTTATCACATGGTTAGCAGAAAAACAAAGCCCTGTTTTCGTGGTGGCAACGGCTAACAATATCCAAAATTTACCGCCCGAAATCCTCAGAAAAGGGAGATTTGACGAGATATTTTTTGTGGGTTTACCTAGTCAAAACGAAAGAGAGGCAATTTTCAATGTCCATTTAACAAGGTTGCGCCCCCATAATATCAAGGCTTATGATACTAAAAGATTAGCCTATGAAACCCCTGAGTTTTCGGGTGCTGAAATTGAGCAAACTATTATTGAAGCCATGCACTTAGGTTTCAGTCAAAATCGAGACTTTACCACCGATGATATATTAAGCGCAGCTAGTCAGATTATACCTTTAGCTCGAACTGCTAAAGAACAAATCGAGTTTTTGCAAAATTGGGCAACCTCTGGCAAAGCACGTTTAGCCTCCCGTCATCTTCTTTCGTCATAAACCGATAATTATTGTTATGAGTTTGTAGGGGTTGAATAATATTCAGCCCTTACGGGTTTCAATCCTTTTTATGCTTCGGGATTGCTGAATAACTCAGATTCTACCCGTTCACAAATACGATGATAGGATATTAAGTGTATTTCCTGAACACAGGGAGTATTTTTTTCGGCTACAAAAAGAGGATAATCGATTAAATCGTTCATCATGCCTCCGTTATTTCCTGCCATGCCAATAGTAACTAAGCCTTTTTCTTTAGCGGTTTTTAAGGCATAAATGACATTACGGGATTTTCCAGAAGTGGATAATGCCCATAACATATCCCCTTTTTTGCCTAGGGTTTCCACTTGACGGGCGAATATCGTTTCAAATTCATGATCATTACTCCACGCTGTAAAGGTAGCAGGATTTATACCTAATGCTATGGCAGGTAATCCGGGTCGATCGAACTGAAAACGTCCGACAAATTCCGCTACAATATGTTGAGCATCGGCACAAGAGCCACCATTGCCACACACAAACAAAGTATGCCCTGCTTGGAAACGTTTAACTATCTCTTGAACTACTCGATCGATCGATCGACAATATTCCAGACTAAATGCTTCTTCCAATGATTTTAAACGCTCTTTTACCCAATAATTCAATCTTTTCCTCCTTATACAATAGTTCGATCGTCAATTTTAATTAATTATTAAGTTATACTTCACAAGGTCATAATTTGAGTATTTCAAATAACACTCTTCCCTTTTCCCTCTTCCCTTTTCCCTTTTCCCTATTTTCATCAAAAATTTTTTCAGTATCCTCTAACCACAAACTTGAGCAACTAAAGTCATAACATCATTACGAGTTAGTTTCGGTTTTCCTAAAATCAGCACTTCTAAAGTAGCATGAGCAAGAGTTAAAGGTATCTGACAAAATTGTAAAGCGGGTCCTTTAGGTAAAGATTTTGTGTATGAATCCCCTAAACTAAGATTATAACGGGCGTATTTGTGCATATCTTCTAATTGCCAACCTTCAGGGAAAAAACTAACACCTCTTATCTTATCTTCTTGATGGTTACGGAGAATATTAACCGCTTGTAAACCCCTACCAAAACCGATAGCCTCTTCCCTATTTGTTTGGGTATTATCGTACCATCCCCACAAATCCGATAATAATAAACCCACTGCTCCAGCAACACTAAAGGTATATTGATCTAAATGGGATTTTGTTTTTATCTTCCAGTTATTTTCCGCCCAATAAGCCATTCTATCAGCCATAGCCGCCGTCGCATCCCATATTCTTGGTGCTATAGTAGGAGGTGCGAGTAATGCCCATTCTCCAAATCGATAACTAACTTCAGGAAGCAAATGTTCATAGCTTTTCACTGCTTCTGTCATTTCTTCCCTAGTAATATTTTCATGCCCAGACTGTAATATTAAACTAATTTCTCTTAAAATTTTGCCTTTTATATTATTATCCAAATCGGGATGATCTTCTATTTCATCGATGGCTCTCATACATAAGTAAGCGGAGGTAACAGCTTCTTGAAGACCATTAGGTAAACGACAAATAGGAATATAAAAGGTGCGACTGGTTTCTTTGAGAGTTTTTAAAGCCTCTTTTTGCAAATTCATTAATATTCACTCCTCAAGTCCATTAAAGGGGACAATGCTAATACTGTTTAGGTAATCTTAACCGAATCTTCTCTAAATAGGATGAAAAAATTTTTCCTTTTTACGGGAATTTTGCTCAAATACTGATTTTAGAGAACAAATTGAACAATATTTTACCCTAGTATGACCTCAATGAATCATCAAAAATAATTAAACCCACATTCCGCACGTCAAAATGTATAAAGTTAGATTATGAGATGAAATAGTAAAAAAGAACTACGAAGGAAAATCTTGGGGAAGTTTTTTGAGTAAAAATACTGAGTCAGAGTATAGCTTTCCCATTTGACAAGAGGACTTCAATTAATTGGTAGAAAACTTAGACAATTTTAGGGATAATGAAATAAGTTTTTAATTTAGTTTTGATGATGAGTTCTCCAGACAAAATACAAGTCCAAACGATTAATCATTTAGGATTAATAGCAGGAATTATAGATGAAATTGGTATTGAACAAATTATTAATGAAGCCCTTGGGGTTGATGATAGAGAAATTGTCTCACCTGGTCAAATAGTAAAAGCAATTATTCTCAATGGACTAGGGTTTATTTCTCGTCCCCTTTATCTATTTCCACAGTTTTTTGAAGACAAAGCAACGGAACATTTAATCGGAAAAGGAGTATTACCTAAACATTTGAATGATGATAGAATTGGTCGAATAATGGATAAACTGTATGAAAAAGGATTATCTTCATTATTTCTAACTATTGCTTTAGCCATAGTAAAAAAACATCAAATAGATATTGATTTTTCTCATTTAGACTCAACTTCTTTTGGATTAGAAGGAAAATATAATCAAGAAAAAATAACGGAAAATTTTGTGAAAGAAAAGAGGAAAAAGTAGGGAAAACTTATAAAGTTAGTGGTATTTTAAAATCAGATTTAAGTAAAATAAATGAATTAGAAAAGAGAGCGGGAAGATTTGTGTTAGCAACAAATAGATTGGATAAAAATAAAATGAGTGCAGATGAAATGATAAATAAATATAAAGAGCAACAATCAGTAGAAAGAGGTTTTCGTTTTCTCAAAGATCCATTATTTTTTGCAGACAGTGTATTTTTAAAAAGTCCAAAAAGAATAGAGACAATGGGAATGCTAATGGTATATTCTTTGGGACAAAGGGAAGTTCGTAGATTATTAGAAGAGAAAAAAACAGGGATAAAAAACCAATTAGGAAAACTAACTCAACGTCCAACATTAAGATGGATATTCCAATGTTTTCAAGGAATTCATTTAGTAATAAATAAAGGAATAAAACAGGTAGTAAATCTCACGAATGAACGAAAATTAATGTTAAATTTTTTTCCAATAGCTTGTCATAATTATTATATTTTTATCTGGATAGAAAGATTAAAAGTTAAAACAAATCAAAACCCAATACTAAAAAAAGAAGACAAAATGGATAGATTTAATCTGCCTATTCATTCTCAATTAAGATGAAGTTATTG
>NZ_JBLZFY010000069.1:0-22074 GCF_050753365.1 Geminocystis sp. CENA526 | reverse complement strand
GGAAATGGAATCTATCCCGTTTACTTTACGAAAAAGGTTATAACAGAAAAGAAATAGCCGATTTATACAAAGTCATTGATTTAATGATGACATTATCAGAAGATTTACAACTAAAATTTGAAGATAAATTAACACAATATCAGGAGGAAAGAAAAATGCCTTTATTAACTAATATTGAAAAACGTGCTTTAGCAAGAGGTGAACAAAAAGGAGCTAAAGAAAATTGTCAAGAAAATATCCTTGATTTGCTGAAATTACGCTTTAACTCAGTTCCTAAAAGTATAGAAGATTCTCTAAAAAATATCGATAATTTAGCTTTCTTAAAACAGTTACTTATTTCTACAATTAGTGTTAAATCTCTGGAAGAATTTGAGGATTTAATTAACCGTTAATACTAATTTTATAGCTCGATCGAACAGCACCGCTTTTGACGATCGAACTTCCATTATTACCCTATAAATGGATTTTTAATCATCTTTTTTATCAGAAATAATGTCACCTGATATGGGATTAACTTTCAATTCTCGTTTTTCATTATTGCGATAGGCTTTTATTTCCCAACCATCGTCATCGTCATAATCCACATCGACAATGGGAGAATAACCTTTGTTTTCCACACTTCTAATAATTTCCGACAAGGGTTTGGCATTACGAGGGGGTTTATCGTCTGCTAAAGCTGAAGGTACGATCGAAATCCCTGTTAATAAACATAACGCCAGAACAGTTTTTTTCATAGATTTATCATTAAAAACAATAATACTTTAATAATCTTTGACGATTAATTTTAATATTAGTTCCCTTTTATTTTTTAATTCTTCATTCTTAATTCTTCATTCTCAATTTTTCTATTTTACGGTTAAGGCAACACCAGAATTTAACGCTTCCACTAAACTACGCACTACTGCAATCATCGCTACTCGATCATTTAATTTGTTAATTGCAGAGCCTACACCAATACCACTAGCTCCAGATGCGATAGCCATAGGAGCGGTAACATCAGATAAACCAGAAGCACACATCACAGGAATTTCTACGGCACGAGAAATAGCATAGGCGGCGGCGAGAGTGGGGGATGCTTTTTCGATTAACCCTAAGATACCACTATGATTAGGATTGGAGCTTGTGCCTCCTTCGGTTTGAATAATATCTGCACCTACTTCCTCAAGGGCTTGGGCTAATTCTACTTGTTCATCTAGGGCTAAAATATGAGGTACAGTGACAGAAAGAGTCACGTTAGGTAATAAAGCACGGGTTTCACGGGTTAAGTTTAAAACGTCTTCGGCGGAAAAAGTGATACCTTGACTATAGAAACTGTCGAAGTTACCAATTTCCACTAAATCTGCCCCCGCTTCCACCGCTTCAGCTAATAATTGTGCCGAAACAGCCGAAACACATACGGGAATATTAATTAATTGTTTGACGGTTTTAATTAAATTTACATCGGCGGCAATATCCACAAAGGTTGCACCGCCTATTTCTGCTGACTGACATACGGCGCTGACGTTTTCGACATCAAAATTATTTAATCCGCTAATGACTTTGAGGGCTTTTTTTGTAGCGAAGGCTTGAGCTAATTTTGCGTTGTTAATCATAATCTACTTAATCGTTGTAACGTTTAAACTTTTTATTATATCAAAAGTTCGATCGAATCCCCATTAAATTTTTAATAAAGATGAAAATACCCTAAGGAGTTTAATATATAGCAGTCAGTTATCAGTTATGAGAATTTATTATTTTAAAAGGAAAGAGGGAAAAAAGAAAAGGGAAGAGTAATAGTATATTAAATTTATTTATCCATTTCTAAAAAGATGATTTTTCATATTATTAATCCCTTGAAAAAGCTACAGATTGTTTTAGATCAAGTAAAACAAATATTTTTTATTTTATTAATTTTATCTTTAATTTTTACCTTTGTCAGTATTATTATTGCCTTAATAAAAGGCATGAATTTAGAAACTTATATCATATAGTTTTTTAATGCCAATGATAACAGTAGAGGAGTTAAAAACCCAAGCAAATAAGATTATTTTAATTGAGGTCAGAAGTGTTGAAGAATATCAAAAAAATCATATAAAAAATAGTTTTTAAATTCCTATAGACGAAATAAAATTAGATTTAGGCAAAGTTAAATTAGTTCAAATAATTAATAATTCTTCAATACAAAATCCTACTATAGTTTTTAATTATACCTCTGGAGTTCGATCGAGCCAAGCCTATCAAATAATAAAAAATGATACCTTAAAAATGATGGTATTAGCAGGAGGAATTAAGGTATTTAATCAGACATAATGAACCATAAATAAATATTTTAGAGCTTTAACTCCTACTACAATCTCATCTATTCATTATTAGCACAAGTAGATTAAAATAATAAAAGTATTATTGATATAGAAAATTTTAAATTAAATCACAATGGGTAACGAAAATATAGTACTTTTATCCGCTAGGGAAATCGAAAAAATGCGTCAGGCGGGGAAAGTTGCCGCCGAATTATTAGAACATTTAGGTAAAATGGTAACACCCGGTATTAGTACCTATGAATTAAATCAAGCCGCCGAAAAATGGACAAAAGCAAGAGGTGCAAAAAGCGCCCCTTTAGGTTACGGCAGTCCACCATTTCCAGCGTCCATTTGTACTAGCGTCAATGAAGTAATTTGTCATGGCATCCCCAATAAAAATCAGATTTTAAAGGATGGAGATATTATTAATATTGATGTTACTCCTATTGTGGACGGTTATCATGGGGATACTTCTAAAACTTTTTTTGTTGGCACACCCTCCCCAGAAGCACAAAAATTGGTAGAAGTGACGGAAGAATGTTTATATAGAGGCATTAATGCCGTGCGCGCTGGAGGTAGAATTGGGGATATTGGGGCGGCAATTCAAGAATATGCCGAAAGTTTTGGTTATTCCGTTGTCAGAAATTTTGTCGGGCATGGTATTGGGCGCACCTTCCATACTCCTCCCCAAGTGCCTCATTTTGGCAAAAAGGGTACAGGAAAAAAATTGCGTCCGGGTATGGTATTTACGATCGAACCTATGATAAATATAGGAACATGGGAAGCTGATGTATTAGAGGATGGATGGACAGCATTAACTAAGGATAGACAATTATCAGCACAATTTGAACATACCATCGCCATTACTCAAGGTGGAGTGGAGATTTTAACGAAACATTCTTAGCCTTTAGAAGATGAGAAGACGAGAAGATAGTTAAAATTTATGAGTTTTAAATTCTCAATTCTTATAGTCGCTTTAGCAGACTTGTGCTATGAGCAATGAAATTTATTTCTTTGCTGTTTATGATATATTACCTAAATCATTCCACCTTCTCCATTAATTTTAATTATCCCGATGAAAAAAATCTGTTTAAATATCGCTATCATTATACTTATTTTTTGTACTAATTTTCTTTACATTCCCCATGCCAACGCCTATACAGAAGAAGAAAAAATAGTTTTGCAATCGTGGCGTTTAGTCAACGAGGCTTATGTGGATAAAACATTCAATAATCATAACTGGTGGAAAATTCGTCAAGAAGTTCTCAAAAAACCTTTACATAATCGAGAAGAGGCTTATACTGCTATTCGAGAAATGTTAGCACTTTTAGAAGACCCTTATACCCGTTTATTACCTCCTAACAATTATCATAATTTACAAATTAGCACCTCTGGAGAATTATCAGGCATCGGTTTACAAATTAGCATTAATCCCGAAAATAATCAATTAGAAGTTGTAACACCTTTACCAAGTTCTCCCGCCGAATTAGCGGGTATCCAACCGAAAGATATAATTATAACTATTGATGGTATTGATGCTCAAACTTTAACCTTAGACGAAGCCGCCAATAAAATTAGAGGTGAAATTGGTACTACTGTCACCCTCGAAATTCAACCCAAAGATACCAATAAAATAAAAATCTATGAGTTAAAGCGCGATCGACTGTCCCTTAGTTCAGTAAACTATAACTTAGATAAATCTAATCCTAAGTATCCTATCGGTTATTTGCGGTTGAATCAATTTAGTGCCAATGCCACCCAAGATTTAGCCCATGCTATAGTCGATTTAGAAAAACAAGGAGTGAAAGGCTATATTCTCGATTTGAGAAACAACCCCGGCGGATTATTACAAGCAGGAGTGGAAATCGCTCGTTTATGGCTACAACCTAGTACGATCGTTTATACTGTTAATCGTCAAGGCACTTTAGGAAGTTATGATGCTGACGGAGATGCTATTACTGACAAACCTTTAGTATTACTTGTGAATCAAGGTTCAGCTAGTGCTAGTGAAATTCTTGCAGGAGCGTTACAAGACAATCATCGAGCGGTTTTAATCGGAGAAAAAACCTTCGGCAAAGGCTTAATTCAATCCCTGTTTGAATTACCAGAAGGTGCGGGAATGGCTGTGACTGTGGCAAAATACGAGACTCCTAGCCATAAGGATATAAATAAATTGGGCATTACACCCGATCGAATTGTAACCCAAGAGCCGATTAGTTATTTTGAAATTGGTACAGAAAAAGATTTACAGTATCAAAGCGCCCTTGCTTATTTAATGAATAATGAATAATTGTTAATTCTGCATTCTATATTCTTCATTCTGCATTTTTCATTCTGCATTTTCCATTCTCCATTCTTCATTCTCCATTCTTCATTCTTCATTCTTCATTCTTCATTCTTCATTCTCCATATGACACCTTTAGAATCATTACAACAAAGTAGATGGTTTAAGTTGATTTGTGGTGCAAGTTATCAACATTTACCCTCTATCCGTAATCTTGCCCTTATTTATACCCTAGCAGGTGCAGATTGCATTGATGTCGCCGCCGATAAGGCTGTGATTCATAGTGCCTTAGAAGGTATCAAAATTGCTCAAAATTATCGATCGAACGCCATCAAAAAGGGCTATAATCCCCATAGTAAGCCTTTATTGATGGTTAGTATTAATGATGGTGAAGATCCACATTTTCGTAAAGCCTATTTTAATCCTAACCTATGTTCGATCGATTGTCCTCGTCCTTGTGAAAAAATTTGCCCTGCCGAAGCCATTAAATTTAACAACTTACATCAAGGAGTCATAGAAGAATTATGCTATGGTTGCGGAAGATGTTTGCCTATTTGTCCTATAAATATCATTGAAACAAAATCCACTATTATTAGTCCCCAAGAAGTCTTACAATGGTTAGATATTTTACCAATTAATTCGATCGAAATCCATACTCAACAAGGGCATTTAGACAATTTTATTCGTGTTTGGGATATGGTAAAACCCCGTCTTAATCAACTGCAATTAATCGCCATTAGTTGCCCTTATACCGATACCGTCACCGAATATTTAACCGAAATTTATCAATACATTCACCCCGTCAATATTCCTCTTATTTGGCAAACGGACGGAAGACCTATGAGTGGTGACATTGGTAGCGGAACGACTCATTTAACCATCAAATACGCTCAAAAAATGAAACAAACAAACTTAACAGGATTTATTCAACTGGCAGGAGGCACAAATGAATATACCGTAGAGAAATTAAAAGCCTTAAATATGCTTCCCCCCGTTGTCTCTGGCATTGCTTATGGTAGTAAAGCAAGAAAAATCATCAGTGAGATTTTACAAAAATTAGAAGAAATTTCTACTAATAATCAGATAGAAGACTACCCCGAATTGTTATGGCAAGGAGTAAGCCAAGCCTTTACATTAATATCACCGCTTAAATAGTGAATAGTGAATAGTGAATAGTTTTTAATTCTTAATTATCAATTATCAATTCTCAATTCTCAATTCTCAATTCTCAACAGTATAATAGAACACATTTATTATTTTAGCCAGAATCTCTATTAAATCAGGTATCGACATCGAAGTCAAAAAAAAAGTTTTACAAAACTTAAATCTATGGTCTATGATGATAAAAGGTCAACTTTCCTATTATGCCGTAACTAATCCGAGTTAGACAAGGTTGATTTTCAACAATAAGAGTATTTTTATTAATAAAAGTGCGAAAATTTGTTGACCAATACACATTATTCTGTATAATTTTACTTCTCTATATATTATTAACTAATCTGCGATAAATTTATATTCAATTATGCAACCCTTACCTAAGAATGTTGACACTATTCGTGTTTATTTAAAAGAAATTGGACGTATTCCTTTGCTCTCTCAAGAAGACGAGATAATTTTATCTAAACAAATTCAAGACTTAGTTGCCCTCGAAAAAAAGCGAGAAGCATTGAAAAAAAAACTGGGAAAAGAGCCTTCTAAAAAAGAGTGGGCGGAATCCGCAAAAATTAGCGAAAAAAATTTAGATATAAAAATCAGTCAAGGAGAAAAAGCCAAGCGCAAAATGGTAGAGGCGAATTTACGTCTTGTAGTTTCGATCGCCAAAAAATATCTTAAGCGTGACCTCGATCTGCTAGACTTGATTCAAGAAGGTACGATCGGAATGCAAAGAGGTGTTGAAAAATTCGATCCCACTAAAGGTTATCGTTTCTCTACTTATGCCTATTGGTGGATACGTCAAGCCATTACCAGAGCGATTGCTGAGAAAAGTCGTGCAATCCGTTTACCCCTGCATATTACTGAAAAATTAAATAAAATTCGTCAAACTCAAAGAAAGCTATCGGAAGAAAAAGGGCGCCCCGCTACGATCGCAGAGTTATCAGAAGCGCTAGAATTAACACCTGATCAAGTAAGAGAATATTTAGGTAAAGCGCGTAAACCTCTTTCTTTAGACCTCAAAGTAGGAGATAATAATGATACAGAATTAGGAGAGTTATTAGAAGACCCCGGACAATCTCCCGATGATTATACTGACTATTCCTGTCTCCAATTTGACTTAAACCGCATGATGTCGGAGTTAACTCAACAACAACAAGATGTAATTAGATTACGCTATGGTTTAGATGATGGTAAACCCCTAACCCTCTCCAAAATTGGTGAAATTCTCAACATTTCCCGTGAGAGAGTTAGACAAATCGAGAGGGAAGCCTTAACTAAATTACGCAAACGTAAAGAGGTAATCGAGGAATATATCGCCAGTTAATTAACAATTAACAATTAACAATTAACAATTATTCACTATCAACTATTTACTGTATCAAAAGGATTAAAAAAATATGCAAGATAAGTTAATGTTAATGATTCCAGGTCCTACACCTGTACCCGAAAGAGTATTATTAGCTATGGCGAAACACCCCATTGGGCATCGTAGCGGTGATTTTAGCAACATTATTGGTGAGTTAAACGAAAATTTGAAGTGGTTACATCAAACTAAAAATGAAGTACTCACTTTATGCTCTTCTGGTACAGGCGCAATGGAAGCTGGTATCATTAACTTTTTAAGTAAAGGCGATCGAGTTTTAGTGGGAAATAATGGTAAATTTGGCGAAAGATGGGCTATTTTGAGTCGTGCCTTCGGTTTAGATGTGGAAGAAATTACCGCCGAATGGGGTAAACAACTTAATCCCGAAGACTTTAGGGAAAAATTAGAAGCGGATACCGAGAAAAAAATTAAAGCGGTTATTATCACCCATTCTGAAACTTCTACAGGGGTTTTAAATGACTTAGAAACCATCAACAAACACGTTAAAGCGCACGGTGAAGCCTTGATTATTGTGGATGCTGTCACCAGTTTAGGGGCAGTAAATGTACCTATTGACGAATGGGGCTTAGATGTGGTAGCATCTGGTTCACAAAAGGGTTATATGATTCCCCCCGGTTTAGGTTTTGTTGCCGTGAGTGACAAAGCATGGGAAGCTCACAAAACCTCTGATTTACCTAAATTTTACTTAGATTTATTACCTTACAAGAAGGCTAATGGCAAAAATAGTTCACCTTTTACCCCTGCTATTAATTTGATGTATGCTTTACAAGCATCCTTGCAGATGATGAAAGAGGAAGGTTTAGAAAATATTTTCGCTAGACACAAACGCCTCACTCAAATCTGTCGTGACGGAGTTAAGGCTTTAGGTTTACCTTTATACGCCAGTGACGAAGCGGCTGCTTTGGCTATCACTGCAGTTATTCCAGACAAGCATGATGCGGAAGCAATTCGATCGACCATGCGCAAAAAATATGACATTATTTTAGCAGGTGGACAGGATCATCTTAGCGGTAAAATCTTCCGTATGGGACATTTAGGTTTTGTTTCCGAAAGAGATGTTTTAAGCGCCTTAGCTTCCTTAAAAGAAACCTTAGCTATTTTGGGTTAAGAATCGAAGAAGCTAAAATAACTTCTATCTTAAATGTCACTGCGAGGCGAAGCAATCCTTATTTTAGAAAAATTGGTAATTGTTTTGTCATTGCGAGGTAACGAAGCAATCAATAGTTTTTTGATAGTATATATTAATAAGGGCTTCAGCCCTTTTCTTTTTGGGTATTGACAATAGAAAAACAAAAAATGACTATGAATTATCAAGAAGAATTACCGTCAGATAATAATGATTTAGTAGAAAATAATATTGATACCCTAACAAGTATAGAAAAACAATTATTTTCCTTAGAATCTGCCTCTTTGTCTGAACAAATGATAATTATAAGGCAGATATTTTATAGTGTTTATTTATTAAAAGATAATGTCAATTTATTGCCCTATGAAGATTTAACTATTATACTTTATAGCCTTGAAAATATTTTAGTCAATATTCAAACTTATCAGGTTAATTGTGAGCAGAAATTAATTTCTTTATTAGTCAAAGTTTTTGATGCTATTTCTTTTTATATACGGGGTATCAATAATCAGCTCGATCGAACTGAAAACTTATCAAAATATAGTAAAATTGCCGAAGAAAATTTAAGTCAAATTATTAAATATTTAGACAATAAAATCCAAGAATATAAAAGAAAAAAAGTCGATTTATTAACCTTTGCTGATTATTTACAACAATATCCACAAAAAGAGGGAATATTTGAATTTATCGATGGTGAATTAGTCGAAATTAAACAAGTTTTATTACATAAAAATATTAGTCGTTTTTTGATGTTTACTTTTCACGATGAAATTAAACGTTTAAAACTACCCTATATCGTGGATAAAGATGTTATCATTCGTACCATTAATAAAAAAGGGAAAGAAAGAGCGAGAATACCTCATGTTAGCGTAGTCAAAGAATCAATTTGGATTGATAATATGACCAAATATGATGTCATTATTCAACCTTTGGAATTAGTAGTAGAAATAGTCTCTCATCATTGGCAAGATGACTATATTCAAAAGTTAGAAGAATATCAAAATTTAGCCATAAAAGAGTATTGGATTGTTGATTATTTAGGAGTTTTTTCTGTCAATTATATGGATTCTCCTCAAGTACCTACTATGCTTATTTATCAGTTAATTAATGGTAAATATGAGGTACAATCTTTCCATGAAAATGAGCTAATTCGATCGAACATTTTTCCCCAATTAAACTTAACCATGAATGACATTATTAATCAATAGTTAAAATTTGATAAAAATACATATTTTTCCTAAGAAAATAGGAGGTTCGATCGAAATTAAACATGAAATCACTAAAATTCTTCCCTATTTTCACCTGAGTTCGATATAAAAATAGGTGAGGGTTGACTTGCAAGACAGGAAGACAGGCAGATTGTATTTTAGTTTAATCAACATTAAACAACAAAATTTAATAGTTAAAAGGTACAAAATCGGTTATGTTGTAATTTTAGGTATCCTTTACAGATAAATAAAAATTATATATGACACAACCCCCGAAAATTTTACCGATTCCGAATCCCAGAATTTTTAATGTACCCAAAGGCTTTACTGTTAATGTATATGCAGAAGGTTTAAATAATCCCCGTTGGTTGGCTTTAACTCCCGATGGTGATGTTTTGGTGACAGAAACAAGGGATAATCGCATTACTCTCTTACAGGATACCAATAATGATGGTGCGATCGATCGAACTTCAGTATTCGCCGATGCTAGTAATGGCTTAAATATTCCCTTTGGCATGGCTTTTACAGAAAATTATTTCTTTTTGGGAAACCACGATGCCGTGAGACGCTATGATTACAAAAAAGGAGATACTAAGTTACAGGGTGAAGGTATCCAAATCGCTTCTTTACCGGGGGGCGGATATAATCAACATTGGACAAGAAATGTGGTAGTCTCACCCCTAGAAAATAAATTATACGTTTCGATCGGCTCTCGTTCCAATGCAGATATAGAAGAATTACCTCGTGCGTCCATTCAAACTATGGATTTTGACGGCAAGAATCAACAAACTTTCGCCTTTGGATTGCGTAATTCCGTCGGTTTAGATTTTCACCCCATCACCAAAAAATTATATACCACCGTCAATGAAAGGGATGGTTTAGGAGATGATTTAGTGCCAGATTACTTTACCAGTGTCATAGAAGGAGGTTTTTATGGTTGGCCTTACAGTTATTTATCACCTAATCTACTCGATCCCAATCATGTTGTCAATGGAAAAAGTATTGAGCCTGAATTAGTAAGTAAAACGATTATTCCTGATGTACTCATTGAATCTCATTCTGCCCCATTAGGATTACAATTTTATGATGGTGACACCTTTCCTGAAAAATATCGTCATGGTGCGTTTGTAGCTTTTAGGGGGTCATGGAATCGTAGTGAAGGCACAGGCTATAAATTAGTCTTTATTCCTTTCGATGAAGAAGGCAAACCCAAAGGTTATTATGAAGATTTCTTAACAGGTTTTTTAACCGATGCCTCTATCCCTTCCACTTGGGGACGACCTGTGGAATTATTAGTTATGCCCGATGGTAGTCTTTTATTTACCGAAGAAGCCAACGGGGTTATTTATCGCATACAGTATTGGGCAAGTTTAAAAGATTAGTCTTAGACATTTAGGAGAATAACAGGCAAGATGCCTGTTCTACGGTGGTAAAATCATAATTAGGATCGAATTTACAACCTAAATATACAATTCATTTGCCTATTTACTTATATTTCTTTAACAATTGATAAGGATATATTGATTATTCATCATTTTTCCTTGAGAATAAATATTGGACTACTGGAGATAAAATTAGATTATGACATCAACCTCGATCGAACCTACCAAGAATTTAAGCACAAAATTAATCAACGGGCTACTGAATATAAAACCCCTAGCCGAATTTGCTAAAACCCAAGCCCGAAAAATGATTATTAAACGAGCGCATTTGATAGGGGTAAACTGGGAAGAAAATGTGCAAAATCTGCAAAATCAGGATTGGCGCGAAGAAATCAAAGCCATAGAAAACCCTAACATCAAATATCCTCCCTACTATTTAACCTCCTTTCATGCCTACGAAAAAGGGAATATGAGTTGGGAAGCCGCTTGGGAATTAGAGTCTGCCGCCTATAGCGTCCATTCTACCATTTTCTCGAAAACTCCTCAACAAGACGGCGATCGAACCTTGAGAAACAACTATCATGAATTTTTGAAAACCCAAATTCCCTCCCCCCCAGAAAATATTTTAGACATCGGTTGCGGAGTAGGTTTAAGTACATTTGCTTTACAAGAAACTTATCCTGATAGTAATATTTCGGGGTTAGATTTATCCCCCTACTTTTTAGCCGTTGCGCAACATCAAGCGAAACTGAAAGGAAAATCCATTAATTGGCTTCACCAAGCAGGAGAATATAACAATTTACCTCACGAATCTTTAGATTTAATTTCCGCCTTTTTAATCTTCCATGAATTGCCTCAATCTGCGGCTGAAAATATCATTTCCCATAGCTATAAATTACTTAAAAAAGGTGGTTTTTTTGCCATAATGGACATGAATCCCCAATCAGAAAACTATAAAAAAATGCCTCGTTATGTGTTTACTTTATTAAAAAGTACTGAACCTTATTTAGATCAATATTTTAGTTTAGATATGGATTCTGTATTCACTAAATGTGGATTTTCTACCCCAAAAATTGTTTCCATTAGTCCTCGTCATCGTGCTATTATTGCTCAAAAATTAGGTTAAAATTTATCCTCTTTTTTTATTGCTATAATTTGTTTTGTCATTGCAATTTATTCTGTTTTTTTTGTCATTGTAATTTACTCTATTTAATTTTGTCATTGCGAGGCACGAAGCAATCTCTTTTATTTGCTTAATAACAAATCTATAAGTCTTGAATTTCTCATCATTTATTGCTAAAAATATTGCTTTTGTAATTGAATAAATCAATCTGTTACCTAAATTCTCGCAAATGTTATTTTTCTTTTGAAGAATGCACTATCCATCATCATAAGATTATAGCGTTTTGGTGGGCAATGCCCACCCTACATAATCTAGTTTATTAATTTTATTTATCTCTCTTATTCAACAAAAAAATGAAAGTTACACCTACAAAAATACCTGATATTTTAATTATTGAACCACAAGTTTTTTCCGACGATCGAGGTTTTTTCTTCGAGAGTTTTAACGGTAAATCTTTTCAAGAAAAGACGGGATTAAATATTAATTTTGTACAGGATAATCACTCTCGATCAAGTCAAAATGTATTAAGAGGATTACACTATCAAATTAAACAACCTCAAGCAAAATTAGTCAGAGTTATAGCAGGAGAAATCTTAGATATTGGGGTGGACATTCGCAAATCATCCCCAACTTTTGGACAATGGGTAGGAGTGATTTTAAGTGCCGAAAATAAGCAACAATTATTAATACCTGAAGGCTTTGCTCATGGTTTTTTAGTCTTGTCAGAAACGGCGGATGTTTTATATAAAACTAATAACTATTATAACAAAGAGTTCGATCGAGCGATTCGTTGGAATGATCCAGATATTAATATTAATTGGAACTCAAAAACAAGCCCCATATTATCAGAAAAAGATCAAAATGCCCCCTTCCTTAAAGACGCTGAAATTTTTGATTAATTAACAATATTGTGTCATTGTGAGACAAAAGGCAATGTAAAAGAATCTTCAATCTTTTTTTTGAGATATGATATTGGCAATATTCCCTGATAATAAAATATTCTTGAAATAAAAAATAAATTTGCTTAATTAATAATTTATGAACACATATATATTAGGAATTAATGCCTATCATGGCGATGCTTCCGCTAGTCTGATTCACAATGGCAAGTTAATTGTCGCCGTAGAAGAAGAGCGTTTTACCCGTATTAAACATTGGGCTGGATTTCCTAGTCAATCGATAAAATACTGCCTAACCTATGCTAACATTCAACCCCAAGACTTAGACCATATTGCAATTTCTTATAATTCAAAAGCCAATCTTAATAAAAAACTCTTATTTACTCTCAAAAATCGTCCTTCCTTAAATTCTCTTTTAGAGCGATTAAGTAAACAAACGAAATCTTCGACTATTCCAGAAAAAATCGCTGAAGCCTTAAACTGTGATTCCTCTGAGATTAAAGCACAAATCCATAACTTGGAGCATCATTCTACCCATTTAGCTAGTTCTTTTTTTGTTTCACCCTTTGAACAAGCCGCAATACTTTCGATCGATGGTATGGGAGATTTTGTGAGTACTCTAATGGCGGCAGGAGAGGGAAATCAACTACAATATTTTTCTCGTATTCATTACCCCCATTCTATAGGATACCTTTACAATGCCATTACTCTTTACTTAGGTTTTCCCTCTTATGGAGATGAGTATAAAGTCATGGGGTTAGCACCCTATGGGCAACCTGAATATTTAGAGGCTTTTAGAAAAATCATCTATCCCAAAAATGACGGTTTTGAATTAAACCTAGATTATTTCAATCACCATCAAAAGGGAATCGCCATGAATTGGGAACATGGTTCACCTAACGTACAACCGTTTCACAGTGAAGAATTAGAAAAATTATTAGGGAAATCCCGTCAACCTAAAGAAGAATTAACCCAAAAACATCAAAATATAGCCGCTTCTGTTCAAGCTGTAACGGAAGAAATCATTTTCCATCTTCTTAACCGTTTACACGATCGATATAAGAGTGATAATTTATGTTTAACAGGAGGAGTAGCCATGAACTCTGTTGCTAATGGTAAAATTACTCAACATACACCCTTTAAAAATGTCTATATTCCTGTGGGTGCAGCAGACAATGGTACTTGTTTTGGTGCTGGTTTTTTTGTGTGGAATCAAATGTTAAAACAACCCCGAAATTTTGTTCTCGAACATGGTTATTGGGGTGCAGAATTTAGTGATGAAGATTGTTTATTGGCATTAAAAAACTATGACTTAAATATTGAACAATTCGATCGAGTAAATCTTTTAAATCAAGTGGTGGACGCACTTTGTGAAGGGAAGGTTATAGGCTGGTTTCAGGGCAAAATGGAATTTGGAGCTAGAGCATTAGGAAATAGGTCAATTTTAGCTGATCCCCGTCGCAGTGATATGCGAGATATTATCAATTTAAAAATTAAATTTAGAGAAAAATTTAGACCTTTTGCCCCTAGTATTTTAGAAGAATATGTAGGAGAATTTTTTGAAATTGATGCTCCTGTACCCTTCATGGAAAAAGTGTTTAAAGTTCGTCCAGAAAAACGGGATATAATTCCTGCGGTTACTCATGTGGACGGAACTGGAAGATTACAAAGTGTATCTCATAAAACGAATCCTCTATATTGGGATTTGATTAAAACCTTTGCCGATCGAACTGGTGTACCATTAGTGTTAAATACTTCTTTGAATGAAAATGAACCCATAGTTCATAAACCAGAAGAAGCGATCGAGTGTTTCTTGCGTACTAAGATGGATATATTAGTTTTGGGTAACTATTTTATCACGAGAAACCAATAGACTATTCGCTCAAACACTAAATATTGCGTTATTATTACGCTCGAAATGCTCTCCTTATCAAAATACTTTTTCGTCAATCCCTACTTAAACAAGATTGCTTTAAAGAAAAAATGGGGAAGGGCTAACATTCTTTTCCAGCGATGAGGCTCTTGATATAATCTATATAGCCACTCTAAATGATTATCACAGAAAAACTTAGGCGCTCTTTCTTTGACTCCACCCCACACATCAAAACTTCCCCCAACCCCAATCCATACAGCATTAGGCGCCAGATAGCGATGATTTTGAATCCATAATTCTTGTCTTGGCACTCCTAATCCTACTAATATTAGTTTAGGTTGTGTTTGCTCGATCGAGTCGCACCATATTTTCATTTCTGATTCAGAAAGATAGCCATGATTGTAGAGAATATTGGCATTAGGTAATTTTTCACGCCAAACTTGAGTTGCTTTTTCTGTAACTCCGGGTGCGCCTCCATAAAAACAGATAGGATAATCTTTACCCCGTTTACCAAGAGTTTCCACGAGGGAGGCGGATAACTCTATTCCTGCAATCCTTTGTTGTTTTTGCCCTCTGCGTTTTAAATAGAATATCACCCCAGAGCCATCAGGCACAACTAAATCCGCTTTTTTGATAGCCTTGTTTAAATCATCGTTTTTTTGTGCCATCATTGCCATTTCTGAGTTCATCGTAACTACATGAGTAAACTCATTATTGTCAATACGATTAATAAGCCAATCGTGGTAATTATCGGTTAAATGTACGGGTAAATCAAAAATAGAGGAAATTTTCATAAAAAAATATTAAATATTTATTCTGTTCAATTAAAATTGTTAATTTAGATAATTTTTTATTTTATTTTATTGATGTCAATTTATTATAACTATTTTTTAAGGGTATTTAAAGTAATTATTTTTATAGTTAAGATAAACAAGGTTAAGGATATTAATTCAGATTACTGATATTATCTTGTTATCACAAAGTTTCACTGTAAATCTTTGTTTATTCTTCTAAAATATAGCTAAAAATTTGATAAGGTTGGACTTGTTTTGTTTGATTATTAATTGGATTTTCTAGTAAATTAACTCTAGTGTTTAACTTTAAATTTAATAAGCCTTTTAATTCTAATATTGTTGATAATCCGTGAGATTCATAACCTCGTATTAAAATTTTATTGTTGTCATTTTCTAGGGGTTTTAATGCCATTAAAATAAGGTTGTTTTCTCCTAAGTTTAACAATTCTCCTTGATTCGGTAAAACCGATAAATTTGAAGGTTTATTTTCAGCAATTAATAGCTGTAAAGGAGTGTTTAATTCGTAGGCTTTTTTGACAGTATTTGCTTTTTTCCAATCTTCTTTATGGGGATATATACTATAAGTAAATTTGTGTATATTTTGCTCAAAAATGGTTCGATCGCACTTTTCATCAGGCCATTTTGGACTTCTTAACAGAGTTAAACATAGTTGATTAGGTTTAGCAGAATAGCCATATTTACAATCATTAATGAGACTAATTCCATAGTCATTATTACTTAAATCAGCCCAATAGTGTGCTGGTACTTCCCATTGTGCTTTTTCGGCTTCGGTTTTGGGTTTTGTGGTTCGTTCAATATTACCACAAGCGATGTCATAGGTAACAAAATCACTTTCAATATTTAAGTCAAAATTGACTTTTAATAGGGTATAATCTTCTTGCCAATTAACTTGATTTTTGATAGTTAATATTGATTCATTAAAGTTTAAAATATAGTCTTGAATAAAGCTCGATCGATTGAAGGTTTTTTCTACCCTTATGATTTGTCTTAAAGTGCCTTTTTCTAACCATTGAATAGATGTTAAAATAGGGTTATTTAATCGATAATTTTCGTAATTTGGATCGATATTCCAAGCATCCCAATATTGCCCTTTATCTGCAAATAATTGTAATTCATTGCCGAAGCCTTGCAACACTTCTTGCTTATTTATTTTGTCATAAATGCTGATAATATTGCCCGTTTCTTTATCTATTTCTGCGATAATATATTCATTTTCTAAGATAAATTGTGTATCATCAAAAATAGTTTGATTTACTTGATTTTGACTATCGTTATTAACCTGAGATTTTTTGTGAAGATAAAAACACTTATAGCCAACACTAGGGATATTTTCAGCAAAAAAGATTAACTTACCATCGTGACTAATTTCAGTTTTTATTATCTCTCCATTGTTATCTAAAATTTGATAATTAAACATCTTTTCCGTAAAACAGGCATCTTGCCTGTCTATATAATTCTCAGGATTTAATTCTATGACTTCATTTCTTAACCAATTTAAGCTATTAAAAATAATGATTATTTGAGCTTCTTTTTCCACAAAATTAGGTATGGTTATATAAGGTTCGATCGAACTTAAACAAGTGTATAAAATATCTTTAGTTTGTGTAATAACTTCCTGCCAAAGTTGATTCGCTTCTTCAAAAACTGGATTAATAGAAGTGCCGGGTAAAATATCATGAAATTGATTTAATAAAACCTTTTGCCAATTTTGTTTAATAATATTAGTTGTTTCTTGATAAACACAATCTTGATTAATAGAAGTATATTTTTTAGCTAAAATTAGGGCAATAGTAGAGAATAATTCCGCTTGATAAAGCAATCTTTCAGCATATCTATTATAATATTTTTGATCACCGTGAGTGGTATAACAGCCTCGATGTAATTCTAAATAAAGTTCATTATTCCATATCGGTAATGTAGATAATTTTTCTGGTGTAAAACAGGCATCTTGCCTGTAATTAGCTTGATTTTCTAGTGTAAAACAGGCATCCTGCCTGTAATTAGGTTGATGTTTATTAAAAATAGCACTAATTTTGTCTAAATATTGTTGTGCAGAAGTAAAATTAATTTGAGGGAAAAAAGGCGAATTATCATAACGTTTCGCTACCTCCAGCATATCACGAGTAGGACCTCCACCATGATCACCTACCCCCGGAAGCCAGAAAATATCTTTTAATCCTGTCTGGTTTTCCCAATCAACGCTATAATTCGTCATGGTAATGGGGTTAGTATCCATGACTCCAGCAACGTTGGGGGGAGACATCATAGAGAAAATGCGACTACCATCGGGAGACTGCCACCAAAAGCAACCATAGGGAAATTTTGTCGTATCATTCCAATGCAATTTTCCCGTCACAAAGTAGTTAATTTCGGCTTGTTGTAAAATTTGTGGTAACTGCCAAGGAAAACCAAAGGTATCAGGCAACCAAGCTACGGTATTATATTTACCAAACTTTTCTAAAAAATATTTTTGCCCATATAATAATTGTCTAATTAAAGATTCTCCACTTATTAAATTAACATCAGGCTCAACCCACATTCCTCCTAAAATTTCCCATTGATGATTCTTAACGGCTTGTTGAATTTGCTGAAATAATAGGGGTTTATGGTTTTCTATCCATTGATATAGATAAGCGGTGGTATGTCCAAAAGTTAAATAATCATAATTTTTTTGTAAATTTAAAACAGAGTTAAAAGTCCGTTGGGCGACTTCGTAAGTTTCCTCCAGAGTCCATAACCAAGCCATATCTAAATGAGCATGACCTAATAAATAAAATTGTCTTTCTTTGATATAGTTAGATAGGGGTAAAAGATTATTTCTCAGATTAGCTAATTCACGATTAAATAACTCATTATTATTAACAAGATGCCAGTTAATTTTCTTAATTTCTGTGGCTAAAAACTCTGTTCGATCGAGATAAAAGTTGTTAATATATTTATCTAAGATAGTTAATTCATTAGCGACAAAACTGGGATCAATATCATTATAATTACTTTCATAAAGACATTTAGAAGCCATTAAACCACCAATATCATGGCTAGGGCTAATTAACCTTAAACTAATAATAAATTGTTCATTTATTTGGACTTTTTCACTAACTAAAACACGACTGGAAGAATCGAATAAATCTCCTTCACAAACTAAGTCATTATTAATAAAAATTTGGGCAGATTTTGCCCACCAAGTTAAGGCAATTCTTAGACTTAAATCCTGTAAAGAATAACCTTTATTTAAGCTATGGGGAATAATAATTTTTTGGGTAAACCATCTTTCTTTTTCTCCTTTTTCCCACACTAAATATTTTTTCTCATTTACTACGGCTTTTTGCCAATTTTCATCTATAATTAAAGGCGGTTTTTCTAAGGTTCGATCACGAAGTGCCGTTACACGATCGAGATAATACCAATTATTTTGAATGTCTAATTCTGTTAAATTTTTGAGATTAGTAATCGTTTCTTGAATATCCATAGAGAAGAATTAAGAATTAAGAATTAAAAATGAAGAATTAATAGCTAAATTAACCTAAGTTCGATGAAAAAAATATGAAAAAATAAGGTGTTAAGACTCATAATTAGCAAAATTTTAACCGAAAAGAATCATTAATTTTAGGTAAAATTTATTTAAAATCAATTTAACGCTAGTTTATGTAAATTAAGATTGCTTCGTGCCTCGCAATGACAATATTATCGATTTAATATGGCTTGAATTTGTTGATGCAAGAGGGGAATATCATTAATTATCACATCCCAAACTAAGTTATAATCTACGCCAAAATATTCATGAATTAACTTATCTCGCATTCCTGTCATTTTTTTCCAAGGAATCTCAGGATATTGTTGTCTAAAATCGTGAGGTAATTTTTTCGTTGCTTCTCCAATAATCTCTAAACTACGCAAAAAAGCCCTTGTTAAAATAGGATTGACTAAGAAACTTTCTTTGTCCACTCCTTCAGATACTTCTATAATGAAAAGAGTTTCGATTAAAATATGACCTAAATAATCATCAGGACAATGATACATATTCTACCTCTGCTAATATTTTATGTCCAAAAATAGGGCTTAAAGATTCGGGAGTTAAAACATCGACTTTGCGCCCAAATAAATCCTCAAGGAAAAAACATAAATCCATAAAATTCATAAAGGTTTTCAATTCTGGTTCAAATTCTATCAGTAAATCAATATCACTATTTTCTGTAGCTTCTCCTCGCCGAAATGAGCCAAATAAACCACACTGTTTTACTCCGTAACTTTTTAAGGTTTGACTATTTTCTTGTAATTTACTAAAAATATCTTGTTTATGTTCAATTAATACAGTCATAAAGAGTTATAAGTATGTTTAACTATTAGAGTTGTTGCTCAAAATTGATATTTTAATCAAATTTTTACATTATTTGTGGGAGTTGGTGTATGGTAGTTCACTGGCAGTGTATTAGTTCTATATTTTAAAATTTAAAAGTATTCATAATAGCCTTAATAATGTCTTCGGGCGCTTCTTCTGGGATATAATGACCACATCCTTCAATCACATAGTTAGTAATGTTCTCAGCATAGGGTGCTAAACCATTATAAATTAAGGATTTAGTGGCAAATTCTCCTCCCATAGTAAAAATCGGCTGACTAAAGCGAGTTTCTGGAGTGAGGGTATTCGTTTTAATATTTTCCTCTAAACTGGCATACCATAAAAATCCAGCTTTCATGGCATAGGGACGACTATAATAACTTACATAATATTCGATCGAATCAGCAGATAAATTCTCTTTGCGTCTGGATTTATTGGAAAAATACCAACTGAGATATTCTTTTTCTTTGCCTTTGACTAAGCTATCTGCTAAATCTGGTACTTTATGGAAGTAGAATTGCCATACTTTACCTGCATTTTCCAAAGAGAAAAAGTCATTACTAACTAACCCCGGTATCGCCGCATCGATTAATCCTAAGCCTTCTATTTGTTGAGGAAAAAGTTTGAGGATACTAAAGGCAACCCAAGCGCCCACATCATGCCCCACCAAATAAAATGAGGTTATCTGTTTTTGTGCCATAAAATTAATTACTTCTTGGGCAGAGGTAGCACAATCATAACCATTTTCGGGAATATCGGAATCTCCTTGCCCTCTCAAGTCTAAAGCAATAACATGAAAATATTTGCTTAATGGCTCTAATAATAGTCGCCAAACGTAACAAGTTTGAGGCCAACCTCCTAGTAATACTAATGGTTTACCAGTACCTCCTTCAACGGCGTGAAGGGTAATATCGTTAACTTTGGTGTAGGTGTGATTAAATCCTGAAGGAAGGGTTATGTCAATATAGGGTTGATTCATAATAAACAGAGTTTGATTAAAAAAAATGATGTGATGAGAAGAAAGAAAATGCTCTAAATTCTTAAAGTTAGTCAACAAATCTTAGAGGTTGCATAAATCATAACTATATTCTGTCATTGCGAGGCACGAAGCAATCTCCATTAACCTTGATGTTTAGTTATTATTATTCTCATTCAATGTCAATTTAAGATAGAGATGTTTGATAGGTGTTTTTTAAAAATTTTAGTCCTTCTTCGGCGATATATTGGCTACTGGGGGCAATTTTACGCCAAATTTTAGCGGATGTGGCTAATTCGATGTCGTCAGGGTTAAAACTCTCAATCACGATCGAACCTTGATATTCCATAGCTTTCAGGGTGTTAAATAACTCTTGCCAAGGAAGACTATCACTGCCGGGAGTACCTCTGTCTTTGGCGCTAACATGAACATGAAAACATTTTTTTCCTGCTTGTAAAAAGGCTTGAATAATGTCCTTTTCTTCGATATTCATGTGGAATAAGTCCAATAATAGCCCCATATTCGGACATTCGATCGAACTTAAAAGATTTAATCCTTGCTCGACAGTATTTAAAGCATAACCTTGAAAGCGGTTAAGAGGCTCAAAAGCTAGTTTGATGTCAGTATTGATGAGAGTATCAGCGATTTGTTTTAAGGCTTGATGTAATCGTTTTTCTTCCTCATCTTGAAGGGGTTTACCACTAAGATAACCTACTGGATGAATTAAAGGACCAGATAATTGAGTTATACCGCATTTTTGACAAAATTCGATGGCTTTTTGCAGATAATTAACGGATTTTTCCCAAATTTCGGGGTTATCACTGGTAAGAGATAATCCTTGAGGCATACTGCTACAAAAAGTTAAGCCTAATTCGTATTTATCTTGATAACTTTTAAGAACATTTCGATCGAGCTGCTCAAAACTATGGGTAGCAATCTCGACACTATCAAATCCCCACTCTTTGGCTTGAGAAAAGATAAATTCCTCATGCCCTAAAAATTCTTTTTTCCAGATAAAAGTATGAACACCAAATCGAATTAACATAGATTCAATCATGGTAAAAATTATTATTAATAGGTTTGTAGTAATGGCTTTAGCCGTCTTTTGAGAATTTAGCTTAAACGGCGAGAAGCCCCACACTTTGTTTTCGAGTAAAAAAAATAATTAAAACAAGTGTGGGATGAATCGCCAGTGACGTGATAAAATAACTATAGGTTAACCACCTCAACC
>NZ_JBLZFY010000068.1:0-22298 GCF_050753365.1 Geminocystis sp. CENA526 | reverse complement strand
TTTAGCATTATAAATGAGTAATTTTAAAAAGAATTAAGTAAATTTTTGTTAACTGTTGTTAGCCCCATTTCGATCGTGGGGCATTTTCTCCATTGGAGCGAAGCAATTATCTTCATTACCGCAGGTCTTGCTATTATACCTTTAGCAGGATTTATGGGAACAGCTACCGAAGAAATCGCTGTAGTATTGGGACCAAATTTAGGCGGTTTAATGAATGCTACTTTTGGTAATGCTACGGAATTAATTTTAGCTTTTATCGCCTTAAAAAGTGGCTTAGTACAAGTGGTGAAAGCAACCTTAAGTGGTTCAATTATTGGTAACTTATTATTAGTTATGGGATTTGCCATGTTTTTAGGCGGATTACGCTACAAAGAGCAAAATTTTCAACCCACCGCCGCGCGTTTAAATGCTTCTTCCATGAATTTAGCCGTCATTGCCTTACTTTTACCTACTGCCGTACAATACACCTCCACAGGGTTAACGGATAATACCATACAAACTTTATCTATTGGAGTTTCGATCGTACTGATTAGTGTATATTTACTAACTCTGCTATTTTCCATGAAAACCCATTCCTATCTCTACGATGTAGGTATGGCAGAAAATGAGACTGAAGAAGAGGAAACTCCCCATAAACCAAATCTTGTTTTGTGGGTGGGAGTGTTATTAATCGTTACCCTTGGAGTGGCAGTAGAATCAGAATTGTTAGTAGAATCCCTCGAAAAAGCAACGGAAGTCTTAGGCTTACCTGCCTTATTTACAGGAGTGATTTTTTTACCTATCATTGGTAATGCCGCCGAACACGCTACGGCGATAACCGTTGCCATGAAAGATAAAATGGACTTATCCGTATCTGTAGCTGTAGGCTCAAGTTTACAAATAGCATTATTTGTAGCCCCCGTGTTAGTTTTAGCAGGGTGGATAATTGGGCAACCGATGGACTTAAATTTTAATCCTTTTGAATTGGTAGCGGTAGCGGTATCGGTATTGATTGCTAACTCTATTAGTTCTGATGGTAATTCAAATTGGTTAGAAGGAGTGCTGTTATTAGCTACTTATACTGTCATTGGTTTAGCCTTTTATTTCCATCCTGCCATCGAAGGATTAAGGTGACGCTCCATACACTTACGTTTGTAAAGTGTAGGCTTCAAGCGGAAATTATCCAACAGTGAACTTCCATCGTGGTACTCCTTCTTTCCCACTACGGCGTTTTAAAGTGAGGTACACGTCCAGCCCCACTAGGAAAATAATAACACATCACTGGCGATTCATCCCACACTTGTTTAATTATTTAACCTGATACCCGACACCTTTTTCCCTATTTAGCCCTCATCACTGATACTTTTGAGCAAACCCTAATTATCTTTCAAAGTCGTAACAGGTTATTGTAGAATAGAACTCAGGAATTTTTAGTAAGCAAAAAGTATAAAAAAGTTATGACACCTTCTTTAAGTAGTTTTTTATGGAGTTTGGTTTGGGGTGCTGCGATCGTAGTTATTCCTGCAACCATCGGTTTAATTGCCGTAAGTCAAGCGGATAAAATTCGCCGTTAACTAAAATTACCCTGCCTTTGTTTGCAGTTTTTTTTCAAAGTCGGGGTAAAATTGCATTTTCTTAGTCGCTTTAGCAGACTTTTGCTGTTAGCTTTGTCAATTTATTGCAAAGCGGATTATGAGACATTACCTGAATCTTTGTTTATTCATAAATCGTTGATTTTGTCAAATTTTCTGTAACAAAATGTTACGCCAACAGGATCATTTATTGCAATGGGGATTAGTGGGTAAAACCCTTATCCCGCAAAGAAATAAATTTCATTGCTAATAGCATAACTCTACTAAAGTGAGTTAATTTCCAGAAAAAATATTCTAATTTTTAATAATAATTGATTTGCCAATCTGAAAAAATGGCTAGATTTCTTGTCAATTATAGTTTTGAGTTAAATCAAATTTTGAGAATGAAAAAGCCTTGCTTTGTTTGTGAAGACGGGGATTTATTAATTCTTGAAAATCACTGACAGTCTTAACTCTCCCTTTTCCCTATTCTCTCTTCCCTACCATCACTATTTTTAATTAAATGCAAACTAGCTTATCAATGATAGTAAATGATAATTGTTTGATAGGATAGAAAAAATATAGCAGTTTAAATTTTAGTCATGGTTAATTTTGGTTTTAATGCCGCTAGTATTCTTGGTATCGTCCTCTTTTTGGCAGGAGGCGCTTTATATGCGATGCGTTCTTGGAAACCTGAAGTTTCAAAAGATCATGATATATTTTTCGCCGCCGTTGCGTTAATTTGTGGCGGTATCTTATTTTTTCATGGTTGGCGCTTAGACCCGATTCTTCAATTTTGTCAATTACTTTTAGCAGGTTCAGCTATCTTTTTTGTTATCGAATCTATCCGTTTAAGGGCTTTTGCTACCACTCAAGTCAGGGGAAGAAGTACGGCTTCTTATGTGGATAACGATCGAACCAGTAGTCGAGTTTATCGGGCGCAATTAGATCAAATGGAAGGCTATGAGGATGAATATGAGGAGGAGGAAGTACCCCGTCGTCGTTTACAAGGTACAGCACCTCGATCGAGTTCTCGCCGTAGCACCTATGAAGAACAACCCCCTCGATCGCGCCCTCGTCGTCCTTCCAATCAACCTCCTGTTAGTCGCAGTCGTAACAATCCTCCTTCACGTCCTAGTCGTGGCTATGATGATTGGCAAGATACCCCCGATCATTGGGAAGATGATAGAGAACCTCGTCGTAGTTCATCTCGAAAACCGCCTTCGGATGTGCCTCCTAGTTCAAGAAGCAGAAAACGCCGTCCTAAATCTGCTGATGATATAGTTTCTAGCGTTGGTACACAATATGTGGACTATCAACCTCTGGACACGGAAGGCAATAACGAGGATGATGATATGCGGGATAATCCTTCCGATCGTGAAAATTTTGATTATTAACATCCTTTTTGGGTTTTTTGGTGTTGAAGTTTTTTTTACTTTTATTGATTACTCTGATCATTGGAGGTTGTAATTCTAACAATCTCTCCCCCTTATCCACATCCCTGAACAGTCGCTATAATGACGAGCAACCCTTTCTTAGTGGCGATGGACGTTTTTTGGCGATGGTGTCTAATCGTTATGGGAGAAGGGAAATTTTATTATATGATTTACAGCAAAATTCTTTTGTCGATATTTCAGGGTTAAATTTACCCAACGCTATTACCGATAGTCCTAGTCTTAGTCGTACAGCACGATATATTGTGTATATTTCCAGTATTCAAGGTCGTCCTGATATATTTTGGTTCGATCGAGCTACAAAACAAACAAAATTATTAACCCAAGGGTATCGTAGTTGGTTAAGAAATCCTCGCATAAGTCCCGATGGTCGTTATGTAGTTTTTGAGACTGCGAGGCGAGGGCAATGGGATATAGAAGTCATGGATTTAGGACCTAATGTAGAATTAGATATACCCGATGGAGTAGTTAATAATGAGTAGGCTAGTTTGCATTGAAGTTTACTGAAGTTGGTAGGCAATAGGCAAAAGATAAGGGATGAAGTTATTTTTGAGACTTAATAAAAACCTTAAGTTAAATGTGTTTTAGCTTAACAAATTATCCGAACTTGAGATAAAAAGTCATAAATAAGGGAAAAAACTGTGAATTTCGTAATTACCCCACGCGCGCAGTAACGAGATTATGTCAAAATCAAAAGAAGTATTATTTAAGCTGAGTTAGGACTTAAAAATGAATTTACCAATTCAAGCCGTAAGCGCCCCCTATCGGGGAGATGCTTATTATCGTACGCCACCTCCTGATTTACCCTCTTTACTTTTAAAAGAAAGAATCGTTTATTTAGGGTTGCCTTTGGTATCCCCAGACGAGTATAAAGATCAATTAGGAGTGGATGTTACGGAATTAATTATTGCACAACTGTTATTTTTGCAGTTCGATGATCCCGAAAAACCTATCTACTTGTATATTAATTCTACAGGTACATCTTGGTATGGCGGTGATTCCATCGGTTTTGAAACGGAAGCCTTCGCTATTTGTGACACCATCAATTATATTAAGCCTCCTGTCCATACTATCTGTTTAGGTCAAGCAATGGGGACGGCGGCCATGATTTTAGCTTCGGGTACAAAGGGATGTCGTGCTAGTCTTCCCCATGCTACCATTATTCTCCATCAAGCTAGACAAGGAGCGCAAGGACAAGCTACCGATATTTCCATTCGAGCGCGAGAAGTTATCGTGAATAAACGAGTTATGCTCAATATTTTCGCTGATAAAACAGGGCAACCCGTAGAAAAAATCGAGAAAGACACCGATCGAATGTTCTATATGAATCCCTATCAAGCTAAGGAATACGGACTGATCGATCGAGTCTTAGAAAGTACTAAAGAACTACCAGTACCTTTATCAGCCGTCAGTTAAAGATTAACAAAATCCATTTATTAAATATCAAGAGAATAATATGCCTATTGGAGTACCTAGAGTTCCATATCAAGCACCCGGACAACCTTACAGCGACTGGGTTAATATATACGATCGACTTTACCGAGAACGCATTATCTTTTTAGGTAGAGGAGTAAACGACAGTTTAGCAAACCAAATTATTGCGGTGATGTTGTATCTGGATTCAGAAGACAACAATAAACCAATTTACCTGTATATTAACTCCCCAGGTGGTTCTGTCACCGCAGGATTAGCTATTTATGACACCATGCAACATATTAAATCCGAAGTGGTGACTATTTGCGTAGGTTTAGCCGCTTCTATGGGTGCATTTTTATTAACCGCAGGTACAAAAGGAAAAAGACTAGCCCTTCCTCACTCCCGTATTATGATACACCAACCATTAGGCGGTGTTCAAGGTAGAAGACAAGCCACTGATATTGAAATCGAAGCTAAAGAAATTCTCCGTATCCGTGATGAATTAAATGGCATGATGGCATATCATACAGGACAACCCATTGAAAAAATCGCTAAAGATACCGATCGAGATTACTTTATGTCCGCTCAAGAAGCTCTTGAATATGGATTAATCGATAAAGTCATCGAAGAAAGAGCATAAATTTAATGAGAAATGAGAAATGAGGAATGAAGAATGAGTGCGACTCGTTGAGTGCTAATCATCTATTTTGATGAGAACCACTCGTTCAAAACCTAGAAATCTGAATAACTGATGTTTGTTGAAGCTTTAGGTGATTTCTGAAAAAGGATCTACCCAAACAATAAAATGAGATAATTATAGCTGAACAGTAAATATAATTGGTGTTGTATCGAAATACACTTAGAACGCAATCCAGAATTGCCTAAATGGGATATTCTTATTCGACCTTCTTAGCGGGTAATTTCTTTCTCAGAAATGACCTTATTGTCTTGCAATATTTTATTAGTCTAAAGTACAGTTAGATAACTTTGTTTCTGAGAGTCGTCAATGGCATCATCAAGAGATTGGACAAACCATGATTGACTATGTAGCTCAAGTTCTTTAATAGATAAAAATAGATTAAGATGTCAGCAAAATGAGTTTAAACAAAAATTCCTTTCACTGTAGCTTCATTACCTCTAATCCACTCATAAATATCGATTAAAGTCGTCTTGGCATCTCGTTGCGGTTGCCATCCTGTTTTTTCCATAACTTTACGACTATCGGTGATAAAAATGGGGACATCTCCTTGTCTATTTTCTATAATAGAGTCGATCGAGATTTCATTTCCCGTAATTTCCTGACAAAGTTGAGTGGTTTCCAGCAAAGATAAACTATTTTCGACACCACCACCCACATTAAACGTTTCTCCTTTCAACTCATCGAGTTTTTCAATTTGAATGTCGATTAAAGTCAACAAATCCGACACATGGAGAAAATCCCTAACTTGTTTACCCGTGCCACCATAACCGATATACTTTAAAGACTTTTTAAAATAGTGAAACGCCATCCATAAAGCAAATACACCCTGATCCACTTTACCCATTTGCCAAGCCCCCGTCAACACTCCGCAACGATTAATTAAAGTACGAATACCATAACTATCAGCATATTCCGCAATTAATAACTCTGACGCTAATTTAGTTGTACCATAGATCGATCGAGCCTGATCCAAAGGAAAATTCTCAGCGATACCATAACCAGACGCACCGATAATCTCTTGACTAGCATTAAGTTGAAAACGGGTATCCGTTTCCGTGTAAGCCAAATTGCTGAGATAACTGATAGGATAAACCCGACTGGTGGAGAGAAAGATAAAATCCGCCTTCGTCTGCCTTGCCAATTCTAAACAGTTAATCGTGCCAACTAAATTAGTTTCTAACACATACTTAGGGGAATTATACCCTGCCAATACGGAAGGTTCAGCAGAACATTCTAAAATCAAATCAGGTTGTAATAAATTTGCGTCTAAATCCTCACTATTACGCACATCCCCGTGAATAAAGTTAATATTAGCCTCTGCTAGTCGAGGTAAATTAAGCTCAGAGCCACGTCTCTTGAGGTTATCTAGGGCTGTAATTTGCCAATCAGGATATTTTTGACCTAAACCCAAAGCTAAGGCACTTCCTACGAATCCTGCACCGCCTGTAATTAATACTTTTTTAGTCATAATTTTTAATTAAGATTTATATATTATGTTGTCCAATTTTCCAAAGAAAGTGAGGGAATTTTCTCAAAATCTTTGATATTTCTAGTTAAAAGAATACCTTGATAATTCAGTGCGATCGAGGCAATTTTTAAATCTTGGCTACCGACTCTAATTCGACTGTTTTTTTACTGCTGATAAATTTCACGACATTTCTCGTTATAAGGTAAAATTTTAAATTCAGATAGTAATTGTAATGTTTGAACAAGACGTTTATAAGCATTTGATTCTTTTTCACTATTTTTAGCTTCACTAACTTGTGCTAAACGTCCTCTTAATGATTCTTCTACAGTAATAGCTGTAGTCACTAATTTTACATTATTTATCAGTAGTTTTTTCATTAAAATCGGATGATTTCGTCCATAAAGACTAAGATGATCTGTATCAAAAATATAAAGTGTCATTAGTCATCTTCCCTTAAATTAGATTCCTGTCTAATCAGAGTTAATTTATCCATAAAATCATCAAAACTAGAATCTTCTGCAAAAATTCCTGCGTATTGATAATTATTTTTTTTGGGGTAAGATTGGATATTATTATCAATATTTATATTGATCAATTTACTGGTAGTTAATAATTCCTCTAAGGCTAATTTTATTTTATAGATTGCCTCATCTTCCGTTTTTCCTTCTCTAATTAAATTAGATATTCCTATCACAGAAGCTGTAAAATTTTCGGGTGATTTATTATGAATTAAAATTTGATATTGCATATTAGTATCTTTTTATTTAGTTGAATAGGATAAAAATCTTGGGATTAAGACATCAATTCATATAATTGAGCTTTTCCTTGAGCGATTTCTTGCTTTGCTTTTCGGGCAAAATCCGTTAATTTATCTTGACTTTTATCTACTAAATCATCCCATTCTTTTTCTTCCCGTAAAGTATTAATATATTCTTTTAAATGCTCGATCGCCATTTCTTGAAATGAATTAGGTAAGAATTCTATTAATTTCGTAACAGTGAGTATATTTTCTGAGGACATATCATTAGTCTATTTGATTAATTTTCAATGTTATATATAGTTAGATTTTTTGAGATTATAACATAATTTTCCCAAAAATTATCATGCTGGAAGACTGAAAACAATAAGGTTAGAAAAAATGGACGAAAAATATTCTATTTTAAAAAATTAAACTAACGGTTATAATTGTTTGAATTATTATTAACAAAAACAAACTTATAGATATAATTTTATGATAATTATTACTCAAATCTTGCCAAATATAACTGAGACAAATAATTAAAAATATCAAAATCATTGTCTCAAAATATCGAGGAAAAATTTGACGGTTAATGATGAATGTACTTGCCCAAGATAAAAAAGATGATAACCATAATATAGATTTTTTTAAGCCAACAGATTCTTTTATTTTGATACAGCAAATAGCAATAAAGACACTTCCTAAAGGAGCTAAAATTATAAAAAATACAGAGCGATCGTAAATAGATGGTAATTTTTGTACAATTGTCCAAATATAACCACCCCATCGACCATCTTCATGACTATATGTAGTTTTAGATATGAGAGAAATTAATAAACCTAAAATAAAAGAAAAATGAATAAACTTATTATTAATATATTCTTTAATATTTTTAATAATTCCTGATAAGTAAAAAGGAGCAATAAATCCCCAATACGCTAATATGTAAGCAATAGGTGCAAAGGAAAATTGTACAGAGGCACTTTTCCACTGAGGAGGAACTAATCCGCCCCATGCGGTATATAAAATAAATATTACCAATAGGGGTAATAATGAGACAAAAATTAATAAAAACTTTTGCTTATTAATTTTAAATTTAATACTTTCTTCTTCAAGTAAAATAATATTCAAAATAGAGGGGGCAACTAAAAAAACATTTAATTGACGGATAAAAGTTGTTAAAGCTGATAAAAATGCTATCTTTAAACCTTGCAAATTACTCAGATTATCTGTTGAATCAAAAATTAATATTAATGTCAAGAAAACCAATAAAAAAGCAGGGTTATCCGTTCCTATCCATAAAGAAGATTTGATTAAAAAATTGGACAGTGCTAAAGGAAAAACTAATAAAAGAGCAACTTTTATATTGACATATTTTCTAACATAATAATAAGCCAATAAAGGAATAGATAAGCCGATAATATTATTAATGATTCTCAAATTTAATTCACTTTTTCCTGTTAAAAAAGAAATAGTTGCCAAAAAATAATGATAACCGGGTGAAATCGCAGATAATGAATCTTTTAAAAGATCTAATCGAGGCCAATTTTCTCTAATTTGTAAAATGTTAGGCAAATGAAATTGTACATGATCATGTTCCCAATATCTATTATCAGAAAAAATAAATGGTAATGTTAAAGAGCAGAAAATAAGAGTTATGATAATATAACCAATATCTACTTTATTTTGATGATTTGTTTTAAGCATAAATTAATATTTATTTAACTGCTTTGATGAACATTTGAGAGCCTAAAATTGACCAGAAAATCGGTAATTTTAAGTAAATTGATAATAACAAAGGTGAGCTAGGATTTCCTTTAGTAGAATAAGGTAAAAATCGAGGAATTAAGACATCTATTTTAAAGCCGATCGTACTTAAAATTTCTTGTAAGGATAAGTGAGTTATAGGTAATTGATGATCGATAAAATCATAATATTCTTTATAACAGTATTTAAAATTAGGTTGAATAATTAATAGTGAACCTCCTTGATTTAATAATTGATAACATACTGCTAAAATTGAGACTAATTCTTCTTTATTGCGTAAATGTTCAAAGAAATTAGACACAAAAATACGATCGAACTTACGATTAAATTTTTCGGGATCATTTAAGTCTAAAATATTTATATTTAATACGGTGACATTTTCATCAGCAAATAATTTAGCATCTGGATTAAGATCGATTAAAAACTTCTCTTGTGCTTTAATATTATTGATAAACTCTCCATACCCCCCCCGATGTCTAAAATACTACCATTGGGATTAACGTATTGTTGTAGAAAGTCTTTAATTAAGGTTTTCCAAAGTAATAATTTTGCTTTTTTCTGTTGAGGATCAAAACGATTATTATAAAGTTGTTGTAAATAATATTCTTGTTGATTAATAAGATTATTGTTCATAATTTTAGTTGGTATTCAATAGTTAATTGTATGTTAAAATAATGTTTATAGTTAACTCTTTAGAGTTTAGAAATCGCTAAATTCATTATGGGAATAATTATTTTAAAAATTAATTATTCTATAGCAAAGCCAGATAATTCACGCATTTTAACAGTATTAAAACCAATGACAATATCTGATTTTTGTATTCCCATTTCCATTAATTCTAAGGCAATATCAACTTCAGTCGTATTTTGTTGAATCCAAATTTTATCCTTTTTTATATCAATATGTATCATAGGATTATATATTCTTTTTTGGTCATTCCATCCTATGCAAATAAGTTGATAATGATCATTATCTTTGTCAAATATTGTTTCTATTTCCACATCACCATAACTAGGCTTATATTGCATATATTGAGTTAATAATTGTTTTATTTTTTCTCTGTAATTATTTAATTTATCCATTTTTCAATTTCCTCTTTGTCAACATTATAAATAGTTAATTTTAATTTATTTTCATTGATTATAGTTTGAATAAAAGGTAAGGAAAAAAAACTATCATAAATGGGCGATGGAACTGCTAAATATAGTATTCTATTTTGATCAACAGTACGCAAAGCTGTCCGATAATTAATGAATTGACCTAGCGCCATATGAAATTCTGAAATTTTAGAAGCACTAACAAAATTTTTTACTTCTACTGCTATTTTTTCATCATTTTTTTCGGCGGCTAAAAGTTTTTGTGCCCCTAAATCAATTTGAACATCAATTCCTCCTACTTGAATATTGAGTGGATCATCTGTGATTATCCAACCATCTTTTTCTAGGGCTAATCTAACAATATTGTGGAATAAATCACGAGCCATAATATCTTTTTATAAGATATATAAATTACCTTTTTATAATAACATTATTTGATTCTAAATTTAATTTAAAATAATGTTTGTAGTTAACTTTTTAGAGTTTATTAATAGCTAAAGCTATTACTTACGAACTTAATCAGAAGATTTCACTTTAATAGGGACTTTTTTTCGCTGATAATCTCCTCTCGAAAGATGCTTTTCTAACCATGTATAAAGCACAATAAAAAGGTATCGACTCCCCATTTCTTTTAACTTTAATTTCGAGATTCCCGCCGATCGATTTCTCCATGTAATTGGTATAATAGCATAACTATAACCTCGCACGATCGACTTTAAAGGAAGTTCTACGGTAAGGTTAAAATGGTGGGAAATAAGGGGAGAAATACCCTCAATTACTTCTCGCCGATACATTTTAAAGGCGTTAGTTGTATCGTTAAGGGGAAGCCCGAATAATACTTGAATAAACAGATTTGCCATGCGGTTAACAGTTAATTTGTAAAAAGGATAGTCAATCACCTTGCCTCCTTTGATAAATCTCGAACCAAAAACGCAATCATAACCCTCCTGAATTTTATTATAGTAATCAATCATGTTTTCGGGACTATCGGAATTATCCGCCATGACGATGGCAACTGCATCTCCTTTGAAGTTCTCTAAGCCACAGCGAACGGCAAAACCGAAGCCATTAGGATAGTAGTTATTAATGTAACGCACCCTTGAATTTTCTTCTTGTAATGACTGTAAAATACTTTCCGTGTTATCTCTACTGTTATCATTGACTACCAAAATTTCGTAGTTAATTTGCCTTTGATCAAGATGTTGGCTAATGTTATTAATGGTGTTAACGATGCAATCTTCCTCATTATGGGCTGGAATCACCAAAGAAAGTAAGTTAATTTTATGCCTTTTCTCGTGAGAAATAAGAGGGCGTGTAATATCCTCCACTAAAGCGGGGGTTAAGGCTTCTGGAAAATAGGCTTCTTTGGGCTGATTTTTGTTATTAGAGAAGACAAATCGATCACTAATGATAAAATTAAGGGAAGCACTGATTAATGCCCCTAACATCGTATTTACACCATAGCTAACTCCTAACCAGTCTAACAAAGGAAAGACAAATAAAACCCTTACTATTATAGCTGTTCCTGCGGATACATGATAAAGGGGTAGTTGTTTGAAAAGTACGTTAAACCAATTCCAACTACCGCCACGCCATACCCAAATACGATAGATAAAAAAACTAGCAATAAGAGAGAGTTCGATCGAGATTATATTGGCAACATTGTGTAAAAATGGGGTATCAAAACCGAGTTTTTCGATAAGGAGGAAAATCAACAGTAAATTGATGGCGGTAGCTACACCCCCCCCTAACAAAAATTTAACTACTTTTCCTGATAAAATATTGTTATTCATAGTCTAATTTACAAGGATGGAGAATTAAATTGGTGGACATTGCCCACCCTACAATCTAGTCGAGGTAAGGGCTACCATCGATCGAGGTTATTAGTGTAAATTTCCTGTAGAATATCCTTAACGCTATATTTATATTTCCAATCGGGATAGTGACTTTGAAACTTACTCACATCACTAATCCACCAAATATGATCCCCAATACGGTTAGTTTCGCTATAACTCCAATTCATCTTTTTCCCCGTAATCTCCTCACAAAGTGAGATCGCTTCTACCATAGAACAATTACTGTGACGACTTCCACCGATGTTATAAACCTCAGAAACACGAGGATTTTGATAAAAATGATAGAAGGCATTAACTAAGTCGTAACTGTGGATATTGTCCCTAACCTGTTTACCCTTGTAACCGTAAACCTCGTAATGATTGCCAGTCATAGCACAACGCATTAGGTAGGATAAAAAGCCGTGTAACTTAGTGCCGGAATGATTTGGACCTGTTAAGCAACCTCCTCGAAAACAAGTAGTCTTCATCTCAAAATAGCGTCCATATTCTTGTACCAATACATCCGCCGCCACCTTAGAAGCACCAAACAGAGAATGTTTCGTTTGATCAATACTCATGGTTTCATCGATACCTTTATAAAAAGGATGATCAAAGTCGATTTCCCATCGCAATGCTTCTTCTTTTAACGGTAAGTAATTAGGAGTATCGCCGTAAACCTTATTTGTAGAGCAGAAGATAAAAACGGCTTCGGGGCAATATTTACGGGTACTTTCCAATAAGGTTAGTGTACCATTAGCATTGACGGTAAAATCCATATAAGGATCTTTTACTGCCCAATCATGAGAAGGTTGCGCCGCCGTGTGGATAATTAGGCTTATATCGGTATTATATTTCTCAAAGATAGGTTCGATCGAGCTTTTGTCTCGAATATCCACGTCAAAATGAGTGTAGTTTTTTTTGTAAGTATTAAGCAAATAATTTTTATTCCATTCAGTGGAGGCATCTTCCCCGAAGAAAACTTGACGCATATTATTGTCAATGCCTACCACATCAAAACCTAAATCAGCAAAGTATTTCACTGATTCCGAACCAATTAACCCTGCTGAACCAGTAACAATTATGATGTTATTGTATTTCATTTTTTAACAAAAACCTATTCATACTATATACTATACTGTACTGTATCTTCACCCAAAGTCCAGCCTCCAGAAAATATCATTTATTTATTCTCTATTCACCTTGATATTTTTTTCAGTATTCTCATTTGCTCAATGTGGATCATAATGGGAAAATGAGAACGTATCATCACTGTTAGATTTATGGATAATTTACAACTCTGGCAACGCTATCAAGATTGGCTTTATTATCATCAAGGTTTAGATATTTATGTAGATGTTAGTCGCATGGGTTTTGATGATCATTTTTATACCTCCATGCAACCAAAATTCGCTTCTGCTTTCGATTCTATCACTAAACTAGAACAAGGTTCGATCGCCAACCCCGATGAAAACCGCATGGTAGGGCATTATTGGTTAAGAAATCCAGACATCGCACCTACGGAAGAAATCAAACAGGAAATTATCAACGGTATCGTAAAAATTAAAGAATTTGCCCAAAAAATTCACTCAGGTATCATTACAACCCCTCAAGGAGAAAAATTCACAGATTTACTCTCTATAGGTATCGGAGGCTCGGCTTTAGGTCCTCAATTCGTCCATCAGGCTTTAGCACCTAATAACCCTAGTTTAAATATACATTTTATTGACAACACCGATCCCATAGGGATCGATCGAACCCTACAAGAATTAGGCAATAAATTAAAAACTACCCTAGTCTTAGTTATCAGCAAATCAGGAGGCACACCCGAAACCAGAAACGGGATGTTAGAAGTCAAACACGCCTATCAACAACAAGGCTTAGACTTTTCCCGTTATGCCGTAGCAATCACCATGATGGATGACAGTAGCAAACTTTATCACGTTGTCAAAGAAGAAAACTGGTTAGGTTGCTTTGCCATGTTTGATTGGGTAGGGGGGCGCACCTCCGAATTATCCGCCGTAGGTTTACTTCCAGCATTGTTAGAAGGCATCGACATAGACGCAATGCTAGAAGGGGCGAAAGAAATGGATATAGCCACCAGAGAAATCAATGTTAAAAATAATCCCTCCGCTTTACTCGCCCTGTCTTGGTATTATGCAGGAAAAGGCAAAGGTGAAAAAGACATGGTGATTTTACCCTATAAAGACAGCCTTTTATTATTCAGTCGTTACTTACAACAATTAGTAATGGAATCTTTAGGCAAAGAAAAAGACTTAGATGGTAACACCGTTTATCAGGGTATAGCTGTTTATGGTAACAAAGGATCAACAGATCAACACGCCTATGTGCAACAATTACGGGAAGGAATCCCGAACTTTTTTGCTACCTTTATCGAAGTATTGAAGGATAGAGAAGGCAAATCCCTCGAATTAGAAAGTAATATTACCAGTGGAGATTATCTTTCTGGTTTACTGCAAGGCACAAGAAAAGCCTTATACGATAACGGTAGAGACTCTATCACCGTTACTGTTAATGAAGTTACCCCCAAAATTGTGGGTGCTTTAATTGCCTTATACGAAAGAGCAGTAAGTATTTATGCTTATCTAGTTAATATTAATGCCTATCATCAACCCGGAGTAGAAGCAGGTAAAAAAGCCGCCGCCTCGATTTTGGATTTACAAACCCAGATATTAACTCTATTAAAAAATACCTCTAATACTTTAACCATTGAGGAAATAGCTTCTCAATTAGGCAAAAAAGAGGAGATAGAATCTATTTACAAGATTTTACGCCATTTATCGGCAAACGATCGAGGGGTAACAATAACAGGGGATAAAAAATCACCTTGTGGATTAAAAGTCACAATGAGTTAGGAATGAGGAATGAAGAATGAAGAATGAAGAATGAAACAAAATTAACAATTATTCCTCCTCATCACCCTATCCCCTTATCCCCTTATCCTCCTATCCCCTTATTCCCTATTCCCTATTCCCTATTCCCTATTCCCTATTCCCTATTCCCTATTCCCTATTCACTATTCACTATTCACTATAGAAATATGACAAAAAAATATAACGTATATGGTATCGGTAACGCCCTTGTGGATATGGAGTTTAAAGTAACTCCTGAGATGTTGCAACATCTATCCATTGATAAAGGTGTAATGACATTAATGGATGAAACCCAACAAAATAAAGTGATTGAGCATTTACCTCCCCCTTGGAAAAAATGTTCTGGAGGTTCGGCTGCGAATACAATGGTAGCCATTAGTCAATTAGGGGGAAAAGGTTTTTACTCCTGTAAAGTTGCCCATGATGACGCTGGATTGTTTTATCTTCAGGATTTAATCGACTGCGGTTTAGACACTAATTTAACTCCCGATACTCTTCCAGACGGTATCACGGGGAAATGTTTAGTCTTGGTTACTCCTGATGCCGATCGAACTATGAACACATTTTTAGGAATTACAGGAGATTTAACCCCCCAAGAGTTAAACGAATCCGCCTTAAAAGACTCCGAGTATATCTATATTGAAGGCTATCTCGTTTCTTCCCCCGTAGCACGACAAACGGCGATTTTAGCGAAAAGTATAGCAGAAAAAGCAGGGGTAAAAGTATCTTTTTCTTTATCTGATCCTAACATGGTGGATTTTTTCCGAGACGGCATTACGGAAATTATCGGTAACGGTGTTGATTTACTCTTTTCTAATGAAAGCGAAGCCTTAAAAATGGCGCATACAACGGATATTTCGATCGCAATTTCCTACCTCAAAACTTTAGCGAAAACCTTTGTTATTACTAGGGGTAAAGAAGGCTCACTCATTTTTGATGGAGAGAAAATCATCGAAATTGAACCTCATCCCGTGACGGCAATAGATACAGTAGGTGCAGGAGATATGTACGCAGGATGCCTATTATACGGCATTACCAACGGCTTAGGGTGGGAAAAAGCAGGAAAACTAGCGTCTTTAGCCTCTGCTAAGTTAGTGACTAATTTCGGTGCGAGATTAGATACAGCTACATTGCTTTCTCTGAAATAAGAGATTGCTTCGTTACCTCGCAATGACAAGGAAAAACCTTTTTAGTAACTATCAATCTACCCTAAAATTCTTTTTATTAAATATTGTAAGTTACGGGAGTCTTCTTTTTGTAATTGCCCTAGTTTTTTGATGACTAAATTTTTATCAATGGTTGCAATAACTGGTTTTATTATCGATGGCTTTAATAAACCTGCTTCACTAAATTTAATGATCGATAATTCGTTTTCGGTTAAGGTAGTATTTGTTTGACTGGTAACAGCAATAATAATTAGGGTTTGCTGAATAAATCAGAAGGCTATTAAAATCAAGGTTTGGAGCATCGTTAAATTAATAAAAAAGTGCGCCGTTTTAACAATTTTTAGTCAAAAACTAGGTACAAAAAATACAAAATACAAATATTACACTATGGTATAATAACTCTAAAACTATTACCTATTACCTATTACCTATTACTTCCCTTCATCACTCATACTATGAGGCAACCCCTAATTAAATCAGGCTTGTATTGATTATAATTATTAGAGCTAATAACTACACTTGGTCTTTTTTTTGTGGACATTTGATTGGTAAAGGGAAAAGAAAGAAGAAGTACATCCCCAAAACTATAGATTGTCATAATCAGCATCCTCTGGATTATCCCAAATTTGATGGAATGATGCTTCCGACATCTTCGTATAAAAGTTAGTTAATTGTTGATTTTGTTTTTGGTTTTGTATATCTTGCTCTAATTCACGATTTAACCTAATTTTTTCATTTTCAGGTAATTGTTTAACTAACTGTAATATTTGCTCTAAATTTAACGATAATTGATACATAGAACAATTGAGAATAAATACAATGGGAATGTTTTTATTATAGTAGTTTCCGTATCGATCGAGCAGTACCGCAAAAGAGCTTTTAACTATTATCACACTAATAGACTATTTTCAATTCTTAACCAATTCTTAAACCAACTTTTCTTGATTTGATGATACGATCGAGCCATGAACATAAGTTGTCAATATAAGTAAATTACTTATTAATAAAACAACTTTTTTTGTTGTATCAAATCAGGGAAATTATCATAATGCGTATTGGTATTAACGGTTTTGGACGCATCGGCAGATTAGCATTAAGGGCAGGTTGGGATAATCCAGCCTTGGAATTTGTCCATATAAACGAGGTAAAAGGGGGAGTAGCCACGGCAGCACATCTCATCGAATTTGACTCCGTGCATGGACGTTGGCAAAAATCCATTACAGTGGAAGATAATCACCTTGTCATCGAAGGGAAAAAAATTAGTTTTAGTGAATATAACACTCCGCAACAAGTGCCTTGGGCGGATTTAGGGGTGGATTTAGTCATCGAAAGTTCCGGTAAATTTCGCACTCTTGACACCCTCAACCCCTATTTTGAAAGTGGTGTCAAAAAAGTTGTGGTGGCTGCGCCCGTCAAGGAAGAAGCCCTTAATATCGTCATGGGAGTAAATGATTATCTCTACAACCCCGACAAGCATCATCTCTTAACGGCGGCTTCTTGTACTACTAATTGCCTCGCTCCTGTCGTCAAAGTGATTCATGAAGGCTTAGGTATCAAACATGGTGTTATTACCACTATCCACGATGTCACCAATACACAAATTGTCGTGGATGCCCCCCATAAGGATTTACGCAGAGCAAGGTCTTGTATTCAGTCTTTAGTACCTACAACCACAGGATCAGCTACTGCTATCGCTATGATATACCCTGAGTTGAAGGGAAAACTCAACGGGGTAGCGGTAAGAGTGCCGATGTTAAACGCTTCTTTGACAGATTGTGTGTTTGAAGTCGATCGAAAAACCACTGTAGCCGAAGTCAATAGTTTATTAAAACAAGCCTCCGAAACTACCTTAAAAGATATTTTAGGTTATGAAGAATTGCCCTTAGTATCTATAGACTACAAAGATGATCCTAGATCGAGCATTGTTGACGCACCCTCCACTATGGTTATTGATGAAACGCAGGTAAAGATTTTGGCATGGTATGACAACGAATGGGGTTATTCCAATCGCCTTATCGAATTAGTCGCCAAGATAAGTAACCTAAGCAATTCATAATATTCCTGCCATTCTTTTGTAACAATAATTCTGTCATTCCGAGCGATAGCGAAGGAATCTTAACTCCTTGATTTTTCCAACACTTTAACAGGAGATTGCTTCATACCTCGCAATGACAATACAAATTGGAAATTGCTTCATACCTCGCAATGACAATACAAATTGGAGATTGCTTCGTACCTCGCAATGACAATACAAATTGGAGATTGCTTCATACCTCGCAATGACAATACAAATTGGAGATTGCTTCATACCTCGCAATGACAATACAAATTGGAGATTGCTTCGTGCCTCGCAATGACAATCAAAATTTCCTAATTATTAATTATTTTTTATGGATAAAAATTTACGCAATTATGCTCTAGTAACCTCCGCTTATTGGGGTTACACAATTACCGATGGTGCATTAAGAATGCTCGTTTTACTGCACTTTAATAAACTCGGTTTTACCCCGATCGAAATCGCTTTTCTATTTTTATTTTACGAAATATTTGGCATCGTTACCAACTTTTTAGGCGGTTGGATTGGCTCAAAATTTGGTTTAAGATTAACTCTCTATGGTGGTATCGCTTTACAAATTTTTGCCCTCGTTATGTTAGGGGTAATTAACTTTGAATGGGCGGTTTCTTTTCAAGTTTTATATGTGATGACTTCTCAGGCATTCTCAGGAGTAGCAAAGGATTTGACTAAAATGAGTTCAAAAAGTGCTGTGCGTTTAGTCGTGCCGAAAGAGCAAGAATCGAAGTTGTTTAAATGGGTTGCCATTCTCACAGGTTCAAAAAATGCTCTCAAAGGTTTAGGCTTTTTTGTGGGTGCTTTTCTATTAGAAGTATTTGGTTTTAAAAATGCTTTATTTATTCAAGCATCGGTATTATTTATTATCTTTTTAAGTGGTCGATTTTTACCGAAAAATATGGGCAAAATTAAAGCAAAAATTAAATTTAAACAGTTATTTTCTAAGAGTAAAGCTATTAATATTTTATCCTTAGCAAGATTCTTTCTATTCGGTGCAAGGGATATTTGGTTTGTGGTGGCATTACCCGTATTTTTGCGCACTAATTTAGGTTGGACTTTTATTCAAGTGGGTACTTATATGGCTTGTTGGGTAATTGGTTATGGTATCATTCAGTCTTTCTCCCCTACCATCCTACGACAAAACCAAGCAGGAAAAGCACCTCAAGCGCGTACTATTCAAATTTGGACTTCTATCTTAACTATAGTGCCAATTTCGATCGCACTGGCATTCATGGCAGGATTAAATCCTCAAATCGTCATTACGGGAGGCTTAATTATTTTTGGTATTGTTTTCGCCTTCAATTCTGCTGTGCATTCCTATCTCGTGTTAGCCTATACAGAAGATGATGACGTAGCCTTAAACGTGGGTTTTTATTACATGGCAAACTCTGGAGGAAGGCTATTAGGTACAATTACATCGGGGGTAGTCTTTCAAATGGGGGGTATCGAAGCCTGTTTATGGATTTCTAGCTTTTTTGTCTTGATAGCGTCTTTAGTTTCTTTTAAATTGCCTCCTATTCCTGTATCTGACTTAAAATTTGCCGAATAAATTATAAGCTACTAAGGTGATTTCTATTAGAATTCTCCAATTATTATGATTTTACCACCGTAGAACAGGCATCTTGCCTGTATTTTTGAAGATGTCTAATATAAGTTAAAAAGGGTTTTGTTTGTTAAAAAACCCCTATACTTAAACAAATTGCTCTTTGAATTTTTGCTAAAGAAGATTGACTGATAACACCATAAACATTAGATTCAAGATAATTCTTTTTGATATTCGTAATTAAATCCGTCATTGCTACAGAGTCAACCATTAAACCTCCTTCCTCTTTTTTTACTAAAACTCGACAAGGATTATTTTCAATTCCTTCGAGAAAAGAAGAAAAAGGTACAACTAATATGGTTGAACTATATTGATTTCTGACATCTAAAGAAACTACCACTACTGGACGTTTTTTCGTATCTCCAGATTGTTTTAAGGCACGACAAAGATATACTTCACCTTGACGGGGAAAAATCTCAATATCTGACATTAACTATCCTCCTTTGATTCTGTCCAGTTGGCGATCGCATGATCTTGAGTCGTGTCGCTCCAATTATCTTCATCAGCTACTACATTTTGAGAGCGATTCAAATAAAATTCACGCAATTTAGCCTCCAGTTGTTGCTGTCGCCACAAAAAAAGAGCTTCTTCGACTACTGCCGATCGATTATTGCTAAAGTTGTCAATATCGGCAATTAAATTACTATCAACGGTAACAGTAATTTTTTGTTTTGTTCCTGATGAAATTAAAGTTTTTTCCATAACTTATTTTTTAATAAGATAAATATTCTTACTTTATTGTCTTAATAATACCTCAGTGAACGATAAAATTTATTCCTTACAAATTTTGTTTATCAATAAATCCAATTTTGCTTGGGAATAAAGAATCTCAATCTATTAATTTTTGGTACAAGGACATAACTTCTATCATTAAGAAAATATTAAGAGTTTTTTATTTTCTCGATCGAGATTATATATTTGAGTAAGCAATCCTCAAATTTCCCAGTTTTTCATTGCCAATTCTCAATTCTATTTAATCTTATGCTCAATAACCTCGATTTAAGCCTTTCTTTAGATAAAGAAACCTATCGCACTAAAATAGAAGATTTAATGCGAGAATTACGATCGTTACAGAATATCTGTTGGTTAGAAAAACTCCCCATAGTCGTAGTTTTAGAAGGTTGGGCAGCCGCAGGAAAAGGCTCATTAGTCAAGCAAATGACGAATTATATGGATCCTAGGGGGTTTACAGTACATCCGATCTTATCCCCTTCTCCTGATGAACAAAAATATCCTTTTCTGTGGCGTTTTTGGCAAAAATTACCCCCCAGAGGCAGTATTGGCATTTTCTACCATAGTTGGTACACTCATCTTTTAGAAGATCGACTATTCCACAGAATTAACAGCGAAGAAATACCCTTAATTACGAGGGATATTAATGCTTTTGAACGGCATTTAGTAGAAGATAACGCAGTAGTGGCTAAATTTTGGCTTCATTTGAGCAAAAAAGAATTGAAAAATCGTCTCAAGGAATATGAAAAAGACGAATTTGAATCGTGGCGAGTGCGTAAGGAAGACTGGCAACAGGCGAAAAACTATGACGAGTATCAAACCTTAGCCGAAGAAATGTTGATTTATACTAGCACGGGTTTCGCCCCTTGGGTATTAGTAGAGGCAGATTGTCAACGATGGGCAAGATATAAGGTTTTAACTCAGTTAGTGGCAACTATTCGGGAAGCATTGGCAAAACGAGAAATCACGGTAGCGTCGCCTTCTTTACCTCCTCAATCACAATTATTATCTACCGAACCTGACTACCTTGCCCAAACGGATTTAACCCTCAATTATCCCAAAGAGGAATATAAACTGAAATTAAAACAATCTCAAATGCACTTGCGTAAGTTACAAAAAGATATTTACGAAAAAGATATTGGGGTTTTGGTGTTATTTGAAGGTTGGGATGCGGCAGGAAAAGGTGGTGCAATTAAGCGCATTACTGATATTTTAGACCCTCGTAGTTATGAAGTCCATGCCTTTGCCGCGCCAACTCAAGAGGAGTTATCCCATCATTATCTTTGGCGCTTTTGGAGACAGTTAACTCCTACAGGCAAAATTGGTATTTTCGATCGAACTTGGTACGGTAGAGTATTAGTGGAAAGAATCGAAGGTTTTGCCACTGAAGCCGAATGGAGACGGGCTTATCGAGAAATTAACGAGTTTGAAGCTAAATTAACGAGTGCTAACTATATTGTGTTAAAATTCTGGCTACATATCAGCCCTGAAGAACAATTAAAACGTTTCCACGATCGAAAACAAGACACTTACAAAAGCTATAAACTCACCGATGAAGATTGGCGCAACCGAGAAAAATGGAATTTATACGATGTCGCCGTTAATCAAATGATTGCGCGTACCAATACCCCTCAATGTCAATGGACAGTAGTACCGGGTAATGATAAATATTATGCGAGGGTTTTTGTTTTAGAAACCATTATCAATGCCATTAAAAGAGTGATTGAAAAATAAATGAGGCTCTTTTACAGTAGTTATTATATTTTAGTAATAAATAATCGTTAAAAGTGTTGATATATAATAGGTTTA
>NZ_JBLZFY010000067.1:0-22668 GCF_050753365.1 Geminocystis sp. CENA526 | reverse complement strand
GATGCCTCTATTTTGATTGGTAGCAATACCTGTCAGGGTAAGCAACCTCTATGAACCAAGAATCCCACGTACTTCAGTCGTGGGAGTGTCAATCATCCTGAGAATTTTATCGATACCAGTTGTTATTTTCTCACAAAATCAGCTTTTCGAGTAGCTCCTTTATGGTCTTTTATCCCAAAAGATTATCACCCTATCGACGATCGAATGATGTTACTTTATATTAAAGATCATAAATTGTCAAGGGCTTTCAGTAATCAAGTTACAGTGGCTTATCGTACGAAACACCCCGGAGATTATCAGGTATTTGGTGAAATCATCCCCTATGATTCTTCATCCCCTGGCGTTTATGCGTTTACGAAGGCAAGAGAATTGTTATTTCAACCCACGGGAATTGATGTCAAAATTCGTTCTGTACGTCCTTTAAGACGATATGATGGTAGTTTTTGGGATGGGAAAATAGTCGAAGACGAGGAGACGAGGAGACGAGGAGAAATATTTTAAATTGTTAATTATTATGATTGATATAAGTAACGCTTTACCGACTTTTATTATTACCTTAAGAGAAGGTTTTGAAGCCTCTTTGGTAGTAGGAATTGTATTTGCTTGTTTACAAAAAGCCCAAAAACAAGAATATTATCATAGGATTTCCTCTGGAGTCATCGCAGGTATTATCGCTAGTATCTCCGTAGGTTTACTTCTGTGGCAAAGTTTACAAAGTCTCGAAACCAGTCAATATTATTATGCCCCTTTTATCAAACAAATACTTAACGCTGTATTTGCCCTTATTGCGGTGTCGATGTTGAGTTGGATGTTATTGTGGATGAGTAAACAGGCTAAATCTCTAAAGGGGGAAGTGGAAGGCGCTGTTAATACTGCTTTAAGTAATGATAATGCAGGAAAAGGGATTTTTTTATTAGTTTTTATCGCTGTTTTACGGGAAGGTTTTGAAACGGTTTTATTTATTACTGTTCAATTTCAAGAAGATTACATTAGTAGTATTGTAGGTTCGATCGTAGGTTTAATTTTAGCAAGTTTAATGGGATGGTCATTATTTTATTGGGGAATTAAAATCAATATTCGTTTATTCTTTCAAGTAATGGGAATTTTCCTCTTATTAATAGTAGCTGGTTTAATTATCAGTGCCTTGAAAAACTTTGATGGTGCAATGGTTATTTTAAGTCAAATAAATACTAATTATCAGGATATATGTTTATTTGATCGAGGTTCATGTTTATTGGGGATAAAGATATGGAATGCTAGTAATTTTTTACCTGATAGTCAATTCCCCGGTATTTTATTGAAAACTTTATTTGGCTATCGAGAGCAAATTTATTTAGGACAATTAATCGCTTATTTTTTATTTTTAGGTATAGTTGGAAAGCTCTATTTTTCAAGTCTTAATCCAAAAAAAACCTAACACTACCTCAGTTCGACATAAAGAAAATGATGAAAACTAGACAGAGAGAATTTTATTCATTCACCAGAAATACAATCTGCCTGTCTTCGGAGTCTTCCAAGTCAGCCCTCACCTATTTTTATATCGAAATGCAATTTTACCCCGACTTTGAAAAAACCCTGTTTAACAAGATAAAATTATTTGTTGAATAATATCGGGAAAATTATTTAAAGTTTTCTCTAATAATTCTAGTTCAAAACAATTTATTTGATCTTCTAAAATTAACGCATAATCTAATAAAATTTTGCTCTTATATTTGAGGGCTTCTTGTTCTAAATTTTGAGCAAATTTTCTGATTTTAGAAGTAATTTTTGTTTGCTGAATTTTATGCCACTGTTCCATATATTCATCTTCTAATATCGTAATTAAGTCTAACAGGTCTTTGTTATTTTCACTGGTTAAATTGTTGCTATTATCTAAAGAATCGATCGAACTATTAAGAGTAATTTTATCTTCTGATACCAGCACTTTTTGTAATTCTGTGACTAAATTATGACGATTAATTGGTTTAAATAATAAGCCTTGCACAACGTTTTCTAATTCTTTTTTCTCATCAGCATTTATAGAGGCTGTCACCACAATAATCGGAATTTTTTTAGTAACTTCACTACTGTGCAATAATTCTATGGCACTTTTACCATTTATGTCGGGCATTTTTAGGTCTAATAAGATAACATCAGGAAGGTATTGTATGGCTTTTTCTATGGCTTCCCTACCATTGTGAGCAAAAATTAATTGATGGGATGTGCCGACAAAATAAGCCTCCATCAACTCTAAATTGGATGGAATATCATCGACAATTAATATTTGACTGGGGCTGAATTGATCTAAGTTATGATCTAATATCATTATGGGCTTTTCTTTTTGCACAAGGCTACAGGCAACGGTGGCAAATTCTACTGTAAATTTACTCCCTAGGTTTACCTCGCTTTCTACAGTTATCGTACCATTGAGCATGGTAACTAATTTCTTGGTTATGGCTAATCCTAATCCAGTACCTCCGTACTTACGAGTACTTTGTCCGTCTTGTTGAGTGAAGGATTCAAATATACGATCGATTTCTTCTGTCATAATGCCTATACCGGTGTCTTCGATCGAAATGTAAAAACCACAGCTTGAAATACTAGGATCAAAATTAGCACTATTACCAACAATTATTTTGACATATCCTTTATCAGTAAACTTGATAGCATTACCAATTAAGTTAAACAAAATTTGTCTTAATCTTACTTCATCAAAAATGATAATTTCTGGAGAATACTCTTGAGTTTCTAATAGTAATGTGAGAGATTTTTCTTGGGCTTTGAGATAAAAAATATTAACTACTTCTTGCAATAAGTTGATCAGATTAACGGGTTCATATTGAATAGGCATTTTTCCTGCTTCAATCTTAGATAAATCTAAAATATCGTTAATTAATGCCATTAAAGTTTCACCGCTAGAAGTTATACAATTAAGATAACTTTTTGCTCTATTATCACTAATTAAATCTTGCAGTAAATTAGAAAATCCTAAAATAGCATTCATGGGAGTACGGATTTCATGACTCATATTTGCGAGAAATTCACTTTTAGAAATATTTGCCATTTCTGCCGCTTCTTTAGCTATTTTTAATTCTTGAGATTGTCTTTTTATTTGTAAAAATAATTCCGCTTGTTCGATAGCAATACCTAATTGAGTAGAGATTTTTCTTAATAAATTTATATGACGTGGTTGCCAAGAAAAAACATAGTTATTATAAGTACTTAATAACCCCCATAATTCGTTACCACAAAAAATAGGAACTATACAAAAAGATTGAACTTCAAATTGTTGATATAATTCTAAATGGCATGGTGCAAAATTCGCTAAGTTTATATCATTCATGCAAAAACTTTCTCCTTGACGATACCTCCCCCCTTCGTGATTTTGTAAATAAGTATCATTCCACACTCTTTTTACGCTATTATCCACTAAGGAAATTAACCCGGATTTTGCATTTTCCGAAACAAATTCTCCCCCCCATTGGATATTGAATTTATACACTGCAACTCGATCGCAATCTAAAAGATTTCTCACTTCAGCAGTGGTAGTATCACAAATGACTTGAAAATCGATACTCTCTCGCATTTTGCGCATGATAGAATTAATGGCACGTTGTAATAAGGCATTTTCCCTCAAAGCCATTTCTCTTTGTTTCTCGATCGTAATATCAATGGCAATACCATTCCAAATTACACTACCATCGAGCAATTTTTGAGGGAGAGAATTAACTCTAATATACTTATGTCGGCCACTAGGAGTTTTAATTTGATAATCATAGTGAAATTCCGTTAAATATTGACGGGATAACTCAATTACTTGATAAAATTCTGGTAATTGATTTCGATCGATAAGATCAAAAATTTTATTTACATCTTGGATAACTTCTTCGGGAGTAAATTCAAAAATATCTTTAACTGCTTTACTAGCAAAAGTTAAAAAAAATTTTCCTTGAAAATCACATCCAAATTGAAAAACCATACCAGGTACTAATGCTGTTATTTCTTGTAATTGCCGTTCACTATTTAAAAGATTGTCACCCATTTTTTGTATATTTTTTATCTCTGTTAAAATTGCTAAGTTTCCCATATATTTTGTTTCCTCATCATAAATAGGATTAGAGGAAATTATTAAGTAAATACTTTTACCATCATCTCTTAAAAATTCACATTCTAACTGTTGCCAAGATTGATAATTTTCTATTAAAAATTTTTTATTTTTGATATGTTTTTTTAAAAACTTTAGCCAAGATTTTCCTTTAAGCTCTTTTTCTTTACAACCTAGTATATTAATTAGTGCTTGATTAACGAAACAAACATTGCCTTTTTCAGAAAAAATACAAATACCTTCTTCAATGTTTTCTACCATCATAGAAAAGAGTTTAAAAGCGTTATTATTAATTTGTTTTTCCTCGTTAATACCAAATAAAATTTTGCTAGTTTGTTTCCAGAAAAATTGTCTATTAATATTATCTATTTTCACATTTTTTATAAATAAAGCCATGGGAAATACATATAAGAGTTTTTGCCAAAAATCTCCTCCATAGTTACTATATTTGTTTTCAATATCATGGTGTTTATAGTTTAATTTTTTTATCTCATTTTGATAGCTTTTTAACGCTGTTATGGTTTTATTTTCTATGACATTAAAATCTAGTTTTTCTATTTCTATGTAATCAAAAAAGTTGTCATTATCTATAATTTTTTCTTTCCATAAATGATGTTTCTCTGAAAATAAAACAATTATTTTAGGTAGAGGAAAATTTATTTCACTGCTTAATTGTTTGGAAAAAGAAAAATGAAAATCTTTGACACTTTTAATTATTAAAAAAATTACTGGTATGGGAATATTATCTAAACAAATATTTTCTGTATCGGCAGTATTTGTTGTTTCTAATAAATAACAATAACGATGACGAAAAAAGATATTTTCACAGTATTTTTTTAACTGCTCACAAAGACGATGATTTTGCCCAACAAATAAAATATTCCAAGGATTATTACTTAGTTCGATCGATTGTGTAATAACGTCTTGTGTGTATAGCATTTTATTTATCAAATAATATTTATCAAAACAAAATCAACTCTTTTATCGACAAAACTTACGCAACGAAAAATCACATTGGGGGACTGTTGATATACCTAGCAATGACACTTGATTATTCAAACTGCGTAAACTCTGATGGAAGAAAATTTTGATTTATCTTAATATCACATTCTACGATGAATAGTGAGACAATGGTTACAAAATATCTTTTTTCTTAATAAATATTAATAACTTTAATACCATTGATGACGTGGAGTATAAGTTAAAGGAGAGTCTTTAAGAATAAAGGGTTTTTCATGCCAATCTACAGTCCAATTTTTTTCTTTTAAGTATTTCAGTAAAGGCATCATCGTTTCTAAATTACGGCAAAACCAATATTGTTTTTCTTGATCTTCATTGATAAAAATGATTTCATATTGATAAGCATGACCTAAAGTTTTTAATAATCCAGGGTATTTTTTAAGCTCTTTTTTTATCTGAGATTGAGAATAGGTAATAATACTATTTTTTTGAAAATGGTAGGGGATTTTAAATTTTGGAGTTTGAGGTTTTTTGGGTTGAATATCCTTATTTAAAATCGGAGTTTCTATTTTTTTTCTTTCAGGTTTTTTCGCATAAAAAGGAAATATCATCGTAAGAATGAAGAATTAATAATTAAAAATGCAGAATGAAGAATTAAAAATTACCTATTACTTATTACCTATTTATTATTAGGCGGCGAAGGATTTACCGCAACCGCAGGTTTGATTGGCGTTGGGGTTAGTGAATTGAAAACCGCCTCCAATCATAGCGTTACTATAATCCAAGACTAATCCATATAAATATAATAGACTTTTTCGATCGCACACTAATTTAAAACCTTCATAGTCAAATACTTCATCGTGTTCGGTAACATTATTGAGGTTTTCAAAATCCATCAAGTAAGACATTCCAGAACAACCGCCTTGTCTAACTCCTACCCGCAAACAGAGATTTTCGTTTCCTTGTTGTTGTCTTAACATTAAAACGTGTTTGAGAGCGTTTTCTGTTAATTGAATACCGTTATTAGACATTACTGCTTGTGTCATAAACTTTGTTGAATGAGTATTACTAAATTGATTGCTATTTTTATTCTAACTTAGAACGCATCTAAGTTTAATGACAGTACTTTAGACTCATAAAATATTGTAATATTAAGCATAAGTTAGTTTGCATTTAAGTTTACTGATGATGGTAGGGAAAAAGGAATAGTTAAAATAATCTATAATAAAATTAGAGTTATATAAAAGGTGAAACATGAACACAATTCAAACTCGTAGTAAATTAAAAGAATATATTGATAAATTATCTCCAGAAAAATTGACAATAGTAGCAGATTTTGTTCAAAATTTAGATAGTCAAGAAACTATGGATGCCACGGAAGAATTAATAAATATTCCAAACTTTAAATCTGCTTTTGAAAAGGCAAATCAAGAAATAAAAGAGGGTGAAGTTAAACATTGGCGTGACATTAGAAATGATATATAAAGTTATGTTAATTAACAAATGATCGCTTATTTGATAGCGATGATATATATTGTTTATCAGTAGTAAAAATATTACTATAATTACTTTTCGTTGAGTTCTATATATTTTATGAGACGTCGTTTAATTGGATTACTTCTTTTATTTAGTGCAGGATTATTTCTCATTGCTAATCTATTCAATGTCAATGCAATACTAGCCAATACTACTGCATCGAGTTATGTTTTTGCCTCATTAATTACACCAATTCTTACTTCTCCTTTTTCTTTGTTTAGTTCCAAATTAATTATTGATGATTATAATAAACATAATTGGAATATTAAACTCATTAACACTTTAATTAGCGGTATTTTGGGAGCAATATACGCTTTTTTTCTGATCTCAATGGTTACTCAATCATGGATGAATACAGGAAATAATATAACTTTTGCTTTAGAAATACCTTTTATTTTTCAAGTTTTTATGATTATTTTCGGAATAATTTCTGGAAGTTTATTGGGATGGTTTGCTAGTACAATTAGTTTTATTTCTTTAGGAATTAGCATTGTTTTAAGCGGTTTATTGAGTCAGTTTTTTACTGATGGAATAACTCCGATAGTCCTTAGTTTAAGTACAAGTTTTTTGTTTAATCTTCTTATAATTTCTAGTGTATTAGGATTTTATGCTTTTTTTGGTAAAACAAATAAAAATAATCAAGATAATATAATTGAAAGACAAAAAAATCATTCCGATTTATTTAATTTACTGGAATTAGCAAAAAATAAGAAGAAAATACTAAGTAAAGCCGAAATCATTAGTGAATTAAAACTTGATATTAAAACTGTAGATAGTCTTTTAAAAGAAGCTGAAATTAATCAACTTTGTACCGTTGAATTAGATGAAAATTCTGGTAGCATTAGGTATAAATTTGACGTTTAAATCCTAAAAGTTAAACAGTTATTGTACTTATTTTTATGGAAGATGTGATCGACTTATCTACATCCTATTATGTAATTTAGCCTCTAATAAAACTCCTAATAACCCAACCCAGTTATCTTTTTAATATCTTCTTCTAATTCAGCGACATCATAATGAATATAAATATTACGTTGAGCCAATTCTTTTTGAAATTCCATTACATTCATTTCTGCTAGACGACGAGCTTTACCAATACTAATTTTATCTTTTTCAAAAAGCATAATAGCTATTTCTAGCTTTAATTCGCTTTCTGTCATTTTTGTTGCCCGAATAATATCATCTGAGATTAGAATGGTCATAGCTACATTTTGTCATTAAATACTTAAACACTTGTTATTAATTATGCCTCAAAATTCTCGATACACGGCTTGGATTCTACTGCTTCGGGATTAGTCTGCATTAAATACTCGTTACATCCTTGCTTAACTTTGTTTTATTCCAAAAATTGATAGAATATATTGTGCAAGTTTTTTAGTGATCTAAAAGAATGAATAAGAAAGTAGGGGTAATAGGAGGAGGGCAATTAGCATGGATGATGGCACAGGTTGCACCGCAGGAAAATATCGATTTATTGGTACAAACGCCTTCTTTTTCTGATTCGGCGGTGTCTTTAGCCACAAAAACTATTTTGGGTTCGATCGATAATGCACAGGTGACGGCAGAGTTGGCTCAATATTGCGATGTCATCACCTTTGAGAATGAATTTGTTGATTTAGTAGAGTTGCAAAAATTAGCGGATAAGGGGGTGTGTTTTTATCCTCGTTTATCGAGTTTATCTCCTTTGTTAGACAAGTATGAGCAAAGATGTTTTTTACAAAGTCAAGGTTTACCTGTACCCCATTTCAAGGCTTATGAATCTTTGACGGATTTTGATGATTTTTCCTATCCTTTAGTGTTAAAAGCCCGTCGTCACGGTTACGATGGACAAGGTACGATTATTATTAAGTCACCCTCAGAATTAACGGCTATTTTGCCCAAATTTGACGGTATTCCCCTCTTAATTGAAGAATTTATCCCGTTCGATCGAGAATTAGCAGTTATTGGCACTCGTAGTGCGTCAGGAGAGATAAAAATATATCCCGTAGTGCAAACCTATCAGCAAAATCAAGTCTGTCGTTGGGTAATCGCCCCTACTATCTTAACCCCTTCTCAACAAGAAACCATCAGTTCGATCGTGGAGAAACTATTAACCAGTTTAGACTATGTTGGGGTGTTGGGCATCGAACTATTTTTGCATGAAAACGGCACAATTCTTGTGAATGAAACTGCACCGCGTACCCATAATTCTGGACATTACACTTTAGATGCTTGTGTTACCTCTCAATTTGCCATGCAATTACAAGCGGTGACGGGGAAAAAACTAGGTGATGTCACCTTAAAATCATCGGGGGCGGTAATGGTAAACCTTTTAGGTTTTGAGAATGCCCATAGTGACTATCAAGAAAAAAGAGATAAAATAGCGAAAATGGGAGCTTTTGTCCATTGGTACGGTAAAAAGGAATCTCGCATAGGGCGAAAATTAGGTCATGTTACTATGTTATTAGATGAAGATACTCCCGAAAAAATTGAGGAAAAGGGTAGATCGATCGTGCAACAAATCGAATCCCTTTGGTATGACTAGGAGTGACAAGTGTTCACCTCGTCTAAAACCTTGATTTTTCATTCTTTAACCTGACACCTGATACCTACCCTCATCAAAATACTTTTTCAGCACCCCCTATTTATTCTCCAAGTCTTTTACGCCATTCTTCATCTATTTTATCTTTAAGTTCTAATTGTTGATCTAATAAATCTTTTTCTGTAGAATAAGCTAAATTTTCTTGACTAATAATAGTTTGATTAGCAAATTTTTGAGCATAATTAATTTTTAACTCTAATTGTTTACTAGAATTTAATATATTTGCTTTTTGTTCTCTATAATAATTTCTTTCTTGAATTTTATTATTGCGATTTTGCAACCAAAAATAACGGATTAAAGGAATAGTAAAATAGCTGATAGCGTAGGTTAATAATAATGGATAAAGAAACTCCATAAATAAGATAAAACCGCCAATTTCTTGAGCTATTTCTGGGGTTAATAATGAACCTAATATTAAAGCCAATACAATATTAACTGCACCTAAAACAATAGCTAATACTTTTTGACTACTAGATGCTAAACTAAATGTCCATAAATTTTCTTTAAGATAAGGGGAAATAGATGCTTTTTTTCTTGCTTCTGCTTTTACTTGCAACTCTGGAAAATAATAGATAATTTCTCCTTTTTCTGATACTTCGGGATAACCATTAAAACGGGTTAACACGGGTAAAACATAACCTTCATCCCCTTCATTATAATCGTTAATATTATCTAAATAAGGGGCTAATTGTTCTGCTATAACTGCACCATTATTATTTTCAATTACTGTGGTTATATTTCGCCAGCGTTTATCTTCCAAATAGGGATTAGGATTTCCGTCTCCAAAAAGAAAAGAATAAATAGATTCTAAAAAATTAAGCTCATTTTCGGCTGAATTGCTAAGTTGCCTTTGATAACGTTTTTGTTGATAATCAGGGGTAAATATCCAAAATATATCAGGGGAAAACCAAAAGCGGGGAAAGAAGAAAAATCCTCCTCCTCCTCTACGACTAGAATTATTATTATTATCATCTCCTTTACTATTGACAGCGACTACTATCACGACGATCGCAATCAACATTAACACGATCGAAGATACTAATAAAATACCAAAGGATATTCTAATCAAATAAAAGATTATTTGCCATGTTTTATCTAACCATTGTTTAAATCTTAATTGCCAATATTTATTATTTAAAATACTGCGAAAATTTTTGGGAAATAAATAAGCTATATCTCCCGTATCAGCAACTTGTAAATTACCGTTGGTATCCTCTGCTAATTTTAACAATTCTTTCTGCACAATGTTTAAATCTAATCCAGACTTAGTGGCAACATCTCCCACTGTAACTCGATAATTTAGTTGTTCGATCGACTGCATAATAGCAGTATTTGGAGTATTCATAAGCAATTAAGAATTAAGAATTAAGAATTAAGAATTAAGAAAGCCACTCATGCAACAAGCAATAATTACTCCCCAATACCCTAATACCCTAACATCCTAATACCCAACTTTCTCTCTCTATCCACCTATTCACTATTGAACTTTTTGTGAGGATTTACGTCAATCTAAGTACACTAAAACAACTTCTATAATTATATTTTATGTTTTATTTAACTCGTTACTATCTTATCATCTCTATTTTAATTGGTTTTGTGTTCTATCCTTTCCAAAAAGCAACTGGGGCAGAAACCATTGTTTTAAGATATAGTATGTTGCGCCCTTCCATCCCCGTAGCGGATTTAACTAATTTGTGCGAAACGGGAGAGGTATCATCGGCTTTAGCTTCTTACTTACGATTGGCTAATCAAAAACAGGATAATGTAAGAAATGCCCTCTGTCGCAAAATTCCTGTCGATGGAGTTATGTTGTCAAAAATGTTAAATCATCCCCTTGGTGGTATGGTTTTGAATATATTTGCCGAAGTCATTACTACTCCCAGTCAAAGGGCAAGTAAGGAATCTTTACGGGGCGCGATCGTAACTTCTGCTTTGAAAGATAATAACATTAGCATCATGGAAGTTGCTCAAAACTATCCTACAGAAGAAGTCCACATTAACGGCGATCGATTAATGGAAATTTACAATCAAATAGACAGTATCTTGGGAAGTCTTCCCTTACCCAAAAGAAATAAATAAGTGAAAACTGTTGAAATTACTATTCACTGTTTTTTATCATAACTATAGAGAATAATCAAAGAATATGAATAAATATTACTTACTTTGTTAAGGACTGTTGCGAAAAAAAATTTTTGTTTGGAGAGAAACCCGTTTTATCGTAAATTTTTATGTATATGCAATTTATAATCAATAACTGATTTAAAGAATTTTAGGAGAAACGATCGTGACAATTAGGGTAGCAGTAGTAGGAGGAGGACCTGCCGGTTCTTCCGCCGCCGAAGTTTTAGCCAAAGCTGGAATTGAAACCTATATTTTTGAAAGAAAATTAGATAACGCTAAACCTTGTGGTGGTGCGATTCCTCTTTGTATGGTGAGTGAATTTGATTTACCCCCCGAAATTATCGATCGAAGAGTGCGTAAAATGAAAATGATTTCACCCTCGAACATCGAAGTTAATATTGGTCAAACTCTCAAAGATGACGAATATATCGGAATGTGTCGTAGAGAAGTGTTAGACGGCTTCATGCGCGATCGAGCGGCGAAATTAGGGGCAAATTTAATTAACGGTACTGTATATCAATTAGACATTCCCAACAACGATAAAGAGGCTTATACCCTTCACTATGCAGATCATTCTAACGGTACTGCTCAAGGGGAAATGAAAACCTTAAAAGTTGATCTCGTCATTGGTGCAGACGGTGCAAACTCCCGTATTGCCAAAGCCATTGATGCAGGAGATTATAACTACGCCATTGCTTTCCAAGAAAGAATCAAATTACCTGAAGACAAAATGGCATACTATGAAGACTTAGCAGAAATGTACGTTGGAAACGATGTTTCCCCTGACTTTTATGCTTGGGTATTCCCTAAATATGACCACGTTGCTGTCGGTACTGGTACAATGAAAGTCAATCAAGCCATGATCAAAGATTTACAAGCAGGTATCCGTCAACGTGCGGCTAAACGCTTAGAAGGAGGCGAAATCATCAAAGTTGAAGCTCACCCCATTCCTGAACACCCCCGTCCTCGTCGTGTAGTCGGGAGAGTTGCCTTAGTGGGAGATGCCGCAGGTACAGTTACTAAGTCTTCAGGAGAAGGTATTTACTTCGCCGCTAAATCTGCCAGAATGTGTGCAGAAGTGATTGTGGAAACCAGTAATAATGGTCAAAAAGTGCCTAGTGAAGCAGATTTGAAAACCTACCTCAAACGTTGGGATAAACAATACGGTGCTACCTACCTTGTGTTAGATATTCTGCAAAGAGTTTTCTATCGTAGTGATGCTACTCGTGAAGCCTTTGTGGAAATGTGTTCTGATATTGATGTGCAAAAAATCACCTTCGATAGCTACTTATATAAAACCGTTGTGCCTAGCAATCCCTTTGTACAAATGAAGATTACTGCTAAGACGATCGGAAGCCTCTTAAGAGGAAACGCTTTAGCACCTTAAATTTTGTAGGGTGGGCAATGCCCACCCATCTGGGCAAATATTGTTAAAATTTGGCAAAAATACTGGTTTTGCTTAACTACATAGTAACGATCGAACTGCATTTTTTGATAAGATAAAAAAGCCCCCTATACATATAATTAATGCCATGACACAAACGATCGAAATAAGTCTAGTGGACGTACTCAATAAACTAGATAGTAAAATGGATAAGTTAGACGCAAAAATTGATAAATTAGATGAAAAAATTGCCAATTTGGAAACGAAATTAACTGAAGTCAAGATAGATGTTGAAAAACTAAAAACTGAAAATCAACAAATCATCCAACGTCTTGATAGTGTGGACAAACGTTTTGATAGTGTGGACAAACGTTTTGATAGTGTGGATAAACGCTTTGATGAAGTCAATAGTCGCTTAAATACTTTAACCTTGGGATTTTTAGGTATGGTGGGAGTGTTAGTGACAGGATTACTTACTTTTATCGGTAAATTTGTCTTTTTTCCTAATCCATAGTTTTATGAAAATTCTTCATGTTATCCCCTCCGTTGCGACTGTTAGAGGTGGACCTAGTAAAGCTATATTAGAAATGGTAAGAGCCTTAATAGAGCAAAATATTGATGTAAAAATAGTCACGACTAATGATAATGGTGCTAATTTATTAGATGTTCCTCTCAATCAAAAAATCAACTATCAAGGAATACCAATTATCTTTTTTTCTCGTTTTTCTCCTCCTATTAATAGTATCAGAGAATTTGCTTTTTCAAGGGATTTAACTACCTGGCTAATTAAACATATTAAAGATTATGATTTAATTCATGTTCATGCTATTTTTTCCTATGCTTCTACTATAGCAATGTCGATCGCACGTCAACAAAAAATACCTTATATTGTTAGACCTTTAGGGCAATTATGTACTTGGTCATTAACTCAAAAAGCCCAAAAAAAACAAGTTTATTTTCAATTAATAGAAAAGGCTAATTTAGAGGGAAGTAAATTAGTTCATTTCACCGCTAAACAAGAAGAAAAAGAAGCTGAAAAACTTAATTTAAAATATCAAAGTTTTGTTTTACCTTTGGGTTTAAATCTGCCCCAAATAATTAATAATCCTAGAGAAAAATTGCATAATTATTATCAAATACCTAATGAAATTCCCATTATTTTATTTTTATCAAGAATCCATGAAAAAAAAGGTTTAGATTTATTAGTTACTGCATTAAGTCAAGTCAATCAAAATTTTTGTTTTGTTATTGCAGGTAGTGGAAATGAATATTATGAACAAAAAATCAAAGAATTAATCCAACAAAATAAAATGTTAGAAAAAGTAATTTGGACAGGTTTTGTGGAAGGGGAATTAAAGGATATATTATTACAGGGTTCAGATTTATTTGCTTTAACTTCCTATTCAGAAAATTTTGGTATTGCGGTTTTAGAAGCCTTAGCAGTGGGTTTACCTGTCATTGTTACCGAAGGTGTTGCTTTATCCAGTATAGTAGCAGAAAACGATTTAGGTTTTGTGACTAATTTAGATATTAACTCTATTGCATCGACTATAGAAAACATCTTAAAGAATCCTCAAGAATTAAAGGAAAAAAGCGATCGATCGAAAGAATTTATCTTTAATAATTATACATGGGATAAAATAGCTTGTAACTTAATCTCAATCTATCAACAAATTATCAACAAAAATTAATGGTAAAAATTAAGGTGATTAAGATTGCTGAGAAGTTCCCTCTGCGCAATATTATTATTATGATCATTATCTATTCATAATTAAATTAATCGTTTTGAAATTACCGCCAAAAACTAGCTATTTATTACCCTATCTTCGTCAAGAAAGACAAACTATCATCATCGCCTTTCTTTTTACCATCGGTTTTACCATCTTCTGGCCTATCTTAGCATGGTTGGCAGGACGTATGGCAGAATATGTCGGTAGAGGAGATATAAATTCAATCATCTCTTTTGCTGGAGTCGCCGCCGTTGTCTTCTTTGTACGAGGTACAGTACAATACGGACAAGATACGTTCATGGCAAAAGCCGCACTGAAAATTACCCTTGATTTGCGTAAATTGGTTTATGCTCATTTACAAAAGTTAAGTTTAAATTATTTTGAAGCCACAAAAACGGGAGATTTATCTTATCGTTTAACGGAAGATGTCGATCGAATTGGAGAAGTTATTAATAAATTTTTTCAGCAATTTATCCCTAGTATTTTACAATTAATTGTGGTATTAGGCTATATGGTTTATGTCAATTGGCAGTTAACCATCGCAACTTTTATTGTTGCTCCTTTAATGGCAGTTTTAGTAACTTGGTTTGGAGATAAGCTATTAAATTTGACAAGAAAAAGCCAAGCAAGGGTATCAAATTTATCAGCATTGATTACTGAGGTTTTTTCTGGTATTAGATTAGTTCAAGCATTTACCGCAGAACAATATGAGATCGATCGATTTGTCTTAGAAGCAGAAAATAATCGCAAAAGTAAATTAGCCGCCGAAAAAATAAAAGCTCTACAATTTGTAGTGGTTGGTTTTTTAGAAGCCATGAGCATCATTTTTTTATTCTTTTTAGGTGCATGGCAAATCTCTTTAAACAACATGACAGGCACAGATTTTGTTAGTTATATTGCCGCCGTAGCCTTATTAATTGATCCTATTACTGTTACTACTAATAATTATAATGAATTTAAACAAGGTCAGGCATCGATCGAGCGAGTTTATGAGTTGTTAGAAATTGAACCTTTAATTACCGAAAAAACAGACGCTATTGAGTTGTCAAATGTTAATGGATTAGTGGAATATAAAAACGTTAATTTTGGTTATGATAACGATAAATTAGTCTTAAAAAATATCAATTTAACGGCAAAAAAAGGTGAAGTAATTGCCTTAGTTGGTTCATCTGGAGCGGGTAAAAGTACTTTAGTTAACTTATTATTGCGTTTTTATGATGTTTCTTCAGGAGAAATTTTAATTGATAATATTGATATTCAAAATACCACTATAAAAAGTCTTAGAAAACAAATGGGAATTGTACCCCAAGATACTAACATTTTTTCAGGTTCGATCGCCGAAAATATTGCATTTGGTTGTAAAAATTTCGACATTCAAGAAGTAGAAAAAGCAGGAAAAATAGCCAACGCCCATCAATTTATCAGCACATTAACTCAAGGGTATTATACTTATGTTGGAGAAAGAGGAGTAAGCCTTTCAGGAGGGCAACGACAACGCATCGCCATCGCAAGGGCAATTTTTTCTAATCCACAAATATTGATACTGGATGAAGCAACATCCGCCTTAGACTCAGAATCGGAAGCATTAGTACAAGAAGCTCTTGAGCGTATTATGCAAGAGCGTACTGTATTTGTAATTGCTCACCGACTAGCCACCGTCAGAAAAGCGACAAGAATATTAGTATTAGAAGAAGGAGAGATTATTGAATCTGGCACTCATGAGGAATTGTTAGCAAAACAGGGTAAATATGCTCGTTTTCATGCTCAACAATTAAACGATTAATGGAGTTGCTGACTGTTGAAGAAAAACTCTTAGAATCTTGACTGAGTATTCGATCGCCAAAGGTGGAGCTGCGCGATCGAGTCTAACAAAATTGATTTTTTATAACAATTCCATTTTTAAAATCGTCCAAACCTTATAAATTAGAGTTTATATCGATTATTTTCTATTAATTTTGCATAACTACTGTAGGAGAGCCTTTTTATTTTTGCTCTTTCCCTAACTGTTCCACTTCAGCTAACCATTGTTTTCTTTTTACTTCGTCAGATGATTTTACTGGAGTAAATGAGGTAATTTTTACGGGTTTTATACCGCAAAATTCCAATACGCCAATCTTCATTGCATTGTGTCCTGCGTTTTTATTCATTAAGTAATAATACCATTTAGGTGTATCCATTGTTATAATAAGTCTTGCGGTTTTTCCCTCCAATAATTTATCCCAAAATGGTGAATTTTCACGATATTTAAAGGCAAAACCAGGCACAAAAACTCTATCAATAAAGCCTTTTAGAAGAGCAGGAAAAGTTGTCCACCAATTAGGATAAACAAAAACTAAATGATCTGCTTCCAAGATTTCTCGTTGCATTTTTACCAAATCAGGCTCTAACTCGCTTACTTTTCTGTATCCAAAAGTCAAAATGGGATTGAAATCTAGATCAATGAGATGCACCAATTTGCAATCTGCCCCCGTTGAATCTGCCCCTTTTTTGTAGCTTTCTGCTAGTGCAAAACAGAAACTTACCTTATCTGGATGTCCGTTGATAATCAGTGTTTTTTTCATTGCTCTATTGTTTAATTAATTGTGATGATGGTTAAGTATTAGGGAGAAGCAAGAAAATACAGAAATGTAAACTAGCTTATATCAAATTCGGATGATCACTTATAATAAAAATTTGCGAACTTCTTAGCGACTTTGCACCTTTGCGTGAGATTTTACTATAACTATTTAATCGAACCTGATATTACTCATACTTGACATATTCTTTAATTCCTAGAAAAATTAAATCAGTGTTCACAATAATTTTATCCGTAATTTCAGGAAAAATGGCATCTAAATATTGTCCTAACAAAACAGCATCTCCTCCCGTTAAAATGATTTTACTGTCTGGATATTGTCTTAACCAATCTTGACTAAAATCCTTAATGCCTGATACGATCGAATAAATGACACCGCTTTGAATAGCAGAGGGGGTATTTTTTGCCCAACGGGGGGTTATTTCCTCAATAATTTCAATTTCAGGTAAAGCCGCCGTATTGAAAAACAAAGTTTGTAACTGTAATCTCACTCCGGGTAAAATTGCACCGCCAACCAATTTTTTATCACCATCAGCACCCGTAAACGTCAACGCTGTACCACTATCCACCACTAAACAAGGAAAACCATAATGACATCCTGCACCCCAAAGGGTTAAAATTCGATCGACCCCCATAGTAACATAAACATCTTGTAAAGGAATCGCCTTGGGATTGATAATCCTTGTTTGAGACAAAGACAGATAAATTTTGGTTGCCGATGGCACGACAGACGCAATATATAAAGGTATTTTTTTGGCTATATAAGAATGTAAGGTTCGATCGACCACAAGAGGTAACTCCCCCAAAGATTCAACTTGGGGAGTATTCCATGTGCCACATATTGTGTCGTCTTCAAAATAACACCAATGAAGTCGAGAATTGCCAATAATTAAACCTAACCAATTTTTCACAGCAGTGAATAGTTTATAGTGAATAGTGAATAGTAAATAGTTTATAATGAATAGTTCATAGTGAATAACTAATAATATTAACGACCTGAAAAATTTAGAGTTCAATTTATTGAACGAGAAACTATTAGACGTGTAATTTATTACACGGCGAATTATTGATTAACACCATTAATTCCTAATTCTTAACACCATTAATTCCTAATTCCTAATTTCTAACTCCTCATTCCTAACTCCTAACTCCTAACTCCTAATTCCTAACTCCTCATTCTTAATTACCAAAAATAATACCTAACAATAAAATAAAACCGATCGAAACATTTTGACCAAATATTTCACCATAATTAACATATTCCTCATTCGATTTTCTTAACGCCACATACTGCCCTACCCACAAAATTACTGAAATTAACCATGTCACCCCAAAAATGAAGTTAAAACCATTTGCCGAGCCTAAATAAGCAAATAAACCAGCAGTGAGAGCAAAAAATAAACCCACTACCTCCCCTGCCGAATCTCCAAAAAATATGGCACTGGAATTAATGCCTACTTTGAGATCATCGGACTTATCTGCCATAGCATAGACAGTATCAAAGCCCATCGTCCAAGTAATAGTCGCTCCCCACAGCACCCAAGTATTAAAATCCAGACTACCAGTAACAGCACTCCAGCTAATTAACACCGCAAAACCCCAAGCAATAGATAACACTAACTGAGGTACAGGAAAAACCCTCTTAGCCAAAGGGTAACAAATAATAACAGGCACAGAAGCTACACAAAGCCAAAAACTAAGGGTATTAAGATAAAAAGCCAACACGGCGGCACATCCTAAACTCACGATAAAAACGATAATACCCACTTTCACAGACAAAGCCCGGGAAGCCAGAGGGCGACTTTTTGTTCTTTCCACCTGATTATCGATGTTTCGATCCCATAAATCATTAATTACACATCCTGCCGCACTAGTGGCTAAACTTCCTAAGATGATAATACCCACCAGTAACAGGGGAGGATGCCCCATACTGGCAAAAAACACCGCCCAGAGAGCAGGAATCATTAAAATCAGTCGCCCGGCTGGTTTATCCCAACGCAATAATTTAATAATACTTTGCATCACAGAGGGAGAATTAACTTCAGTGGAAGAAATCATGTTATCAAAAAAAATATGTTAATAAGGTTTTTTAAGTCTCTATTTTATATTTATATTCTGTCATTGCGAGGTACGAAGCAATCTCTCAAAGTCTAAAACCTTTAAGGTACAACTAACACGGGGCAGGGGGCAAGATTAATCACTCGATTTGTGACACTATCTTCAACCCCTTCTTGAGTTAAGCCTAAACCTCGACATCCCATAATAATTAAATCTGCGGATACTTCGTCAGCCACGTCACAAATGACAAAAGAAGCCATACCTTCCCTTTCGATAATTTCTGCGTTAATATTTTCTTGGCTAAATAAATCTTTTGCTCCTGCTAAAAGTTGGGCTACAGTATCTTCATCACTCATGATAGGATCATCTTCCGTAGATTTTTCGACTACCGAGAGTAAAAACAATCGACTATTGTATGTTTTAACAACATTACTAACGATCGAAACTGCATCTCTAGTTTCTCGACTTTGATCGATGGGAAAAAGAATATTTTTAAACATAATACTTACCTAACCAAATAGAATAAATAATTTATCATCCATAATTATCTATTATCCATTATTAAAGGAGTTTTTATGACTAAAACCGTAAATTGTCAAGTGGAATGTGTTAACGGCTGTATTTTAGGGGAAGAATGTCCAAATCAAGAATTTGTAGCTGAAACTTCTCAATTTATTCAAAATACTTCCCTTGATAAAATCCTCGAAATGGCAGAAATTGCCAGATTAAAGAAAATAAGTGAACCTCCCAAATGGATAATTCCCGATGATTTTTAATCTGATTTTATCGGCGGTTTAGGCTAAATTTTATCTCATTGCTAATAACGAGGAATAGAAGTATCAATATAAACCGCATAAGCATTAATTCCTCCTGAGACATTTTTAACATTGCTAAATCCTTGACTGATAAGCCATTGACACATATTCATCGATCGAATTCCATGATGGCACATAACGATGGTTTCTAAGTCAGGATTCAATATATTTTGAATGTGTTTTCCCCACTGTTCATATTGACTTAAAGGCAACAACTTAAAAGGGGGTAAAAAAGCAATTTGAGCTTCGGTTTCTTCCCTGACATCGACAAATTGTATATCGGGATTTTCTTCGCTTAAAATAACTGCTAATTCTTCGACATTAATACTGGTAATATTCATCTTTTTTTGATTGTTTAAATTGCTTAAAATAATTAATTGTTATCCCCCGAATCCCTTAAACAAAGGGGAAAAATATTTATAATTTTACCACCGTAGAACAGGCATCTTGCCTGTTTTTCTCCCAGATGTCTAATAATTTAGATTTTCTCTAATACCTGATACATTTCTTTTTCAAAAGCAACCTGCGCCCGATTCGTTTTACCGCCGATAAAATATCGATCGTCCTGTTGTAATGCCCAAATTTGAGAAAAAGATACATAACTCATCACCACACCGATCATCAAAAGAGCAAAACCAAGATAAACTAAAGGTACACCCGGATCAGCTTTAATTTGTAAACCAGTAGAGCCGATTAATTCTAACACTTTCAGAGTAACGCCATTAACTTGTACTGGCATATTAGGACGCACGGCACTGATTAATTTACCATTCATATCATAGAGAAACATCGTTCCCTGTAAATCTTTGGTAATCAAAGAAATTCCTTCACTTAAATCTGGTTTTGTCGGAATCCAAGTTCCCCAAATACGCCCTTTTCTCTCATTAGTTAATTCTGCCATAGGTAATTGAAAAATAGGGCTATTATTTAACTGAATTTTTACCCCTGAAATCCCCCAATTAGTTTGATAAAAAGTTATACCATTATACCGTAAAGGTTGATTAACAAAAATAGTTTTTCGATCGAGTTCTTCTCCTGTCTTATTAAGTACTGATAAATCAGAATAAAATTGATCTACAGAGCCATCTTCAGTGTATTTGATCCAAAAATTATTAACTTTAACATCAAAAGATTGAGCATGATTTAAGTTTGTAAATTTACCCGCTTCTAAGAAATTTTGAATCGTAAAAGTTTCACCACTTTGGATCATTTCTTGAGCAAAAAATCCCGTAAAAGCCCCCCAAATTGCGCCCAATAAAACCACAATCATACCAATATGAACAATAATAGGACCGATGCGTCCACTAATGCCTTTTTGAGCATATAAAGAGTTATCATTTTGATAAACTTTATAACCTTTTTCCTGTAAAATTGTATTAATTTTTGTTAAAGATTCTGTGGTAATTTCAGCACTTAAAGCTAGTTTATTAAACTGTCTTGGTTGCTCATAAAATTTCCATACTTGAGTCGCTTTTAACGCTGGTAATTGTCTTCTAAAAGTACAGGCAATCAAACTACTTCCAAACAGAACTAAAATGCTTAAATACCACCATGTTGTATAAACATGATTAAGTCCGATCAAAAGAAGAACTTGCCATGTTAAAAACCCAAATAAAGCAGGACTTTCGGGATAGTTTTCTTGATAATAATTAACGGGTTGATTTTGTTCAATTACAGTACCGCTAATACTAAAAAATGCAATTACTAATAAGAGAATAATCGCTAAACGTAAATCAGCGATCGTACTTACTAACTTACGAAAAAAGAGATTTATGACATCAGAAATAGATACATTTTCCCTAGTATTAGATAAACTCATATATTGTTATTTATTTTACGATATTTTATATTTTATCTGTCATTGTGAGGTACGAAGCAATCTCAATGATTTGGATGATAAATTAAGTGTAAACTATTTGATCTGTTGTCGAAAACCTACCACTTTACCAATAATGGCAATAGCAGGGGCAGTAAAACCGCTTTTTTCAACTCGATCGACGATATTACCTAAATTACCATATAACTCCTCCTGTTCTGGTCTTGTACCCCAACGAATTAAGGCAATTTCCGTTTCACCCGTCAATCCCGCCGACAATAACTGAGAGACAATATAACTTAAATTATGAATCCCCATATAGATTACGATGGTTTCCGAACCGTGGGCAACGGCACTCCAGTTCACTTCAGGGCGGTATTTTCCTGCTGACTCATGTCCTGTTACAAAAGTGACCGAAGAACTATAATCCCGATGGGTAACAGGAATTTGAGCATAAGCAGGAGCGGCAATTCCCGCAGTGATGCCCGGCACGACTTCCACTTCAATACCTTCTTGCACCAAATCGAACATTTCTTCCCCACCACGCCCAAACACAAAAGGATCACCGCCTTTCAATCTCACCACAACAGCATGATCCTTTGCTTTTTCGATCAATAATTGAGTAGTATCACTTTGCAATAGAGAATGATTACCTCGCCGTTTTCCTGCGTTAATTTTTTCAGCATAAGGGCTAATCATCGCCAAAATTTCTTTACTAACCAAAGCATCATAAATCACCACATCTGCTAATTCTAGCAACGTTTTTCCTTTAATTGTCAACAATCCGGGGTCTCCGGGTCCTGCTCCTACTAAATAAACTTTACCCACGCACTCTTTTAGATTTTATTAAACTTTGAATATCATAAAGTATATTGCCTTACCCTAACTGTAGTCAAATCTAGTGACATCTCCCACACTGACCTAACGGTACAGATGTTGGCTTCTTAACTTCGCAATTAAGAGTTTCTGCTTCACAGGACGGCACTAGCCTTACAGACAAGTCCACAA
>NZ_JBLZFY010000066.1:0-22822 GCF_050753365.1 Geminocystis sp. CENA526 | reverse complement strand
ATCTTCTACCTTTTTTTGTAATACTTGCTCGTCATTTCCAGGTCGCTTTGCTAAAGCCACTAACGCCGATTCGCCTTTTTCTAAACGACTATGTAATCCCTTAATTTGACGAGTTGCCAAGGCATTTGATTTTACTACTAACCATCTTTCCATCCATTTGTAGTCTGTTTTTGTGGTTGGTTCTACCCAAATACTGCCCAAAGGTACTTCAAAACCCTGTCCTATTTCTTTTTCTTCATCATCAAGGTAGAATTTTATTGTCTGTGTGACTGGATTGTTCACCCAATCTGAGAGTAATTTTGGTCGTGGTTGAGTCATTGCCAGAGGAAAACAATAAATTCCCCCTTCTTCATTGATTTTGGCTCGATTCTGATAGGTTGATGCCTTAGAATCCCCCAAATAGAGAAAATCTGGATGTCCGATTATTTCTTTCATCTGTCTCCAAGTGGGCAAATAATCTGATTCGTCGGTTTTATTTCCTGGTAATGTAGCACTTACTAATGGCATTCCATAAGGATCTAATGTCCCCAACATTTGACGATATTGTACCAAATCTGGTCGTTTATCTTTACTGTAACCAAATTTTATTATCGATGAATCTTCTTGATTTTCTGAGGGTTGATGATATACAGAGAAACTTGTAGTATCGCTTCGGGCTTTTTCGGTTGGCAGTTCATAAGCTCTGATTAAATGCTTCGATAGTGATGTTTCCATACTAGGAATGGTTTGTTCATCACTAATGCCAATGGTTTTTAACAAGTCTCCACAACGGTCATCTGTAGCATCTTTTTCTCCTATATTCCATCCTGTTATGGCACAAAGGCTTTGATGGTGGTCATTTACCCATTTTTCAACACAACAAAGGCGATGGTCTGCTTCACTGACAATATATGTTAGTAATAACACAGCTAGTTGACCATAACTCAATCCCTTACGATTACCATGAGGTTGCAATAAATTTTCATCAATGATTTGAGCAATATTCATTTGTGTTAACCAATAAATAATTAATGGTAAATCATCGACTCTTTCTGACTGGGTTTGTATAATAATTCCTTTACTCCATCTTGCTCAATGCTATATTCAGTATTGATTTTAACCTTTATTTGCCCATTATCTTATTTTATTTGAGCGAACGATGAGTTCCCTGCATGGTAGGCGGTGCCATATTTAACTCATCTAAAAAGAGAATACCCTTACCATCTTGGGGCAAAAAATCGGGGGGATACCATGTGGAAATACCTTGTTTTTTACTTCTTCCTGCCACTGCTACGGGTAAACCTCTTAAATCTGTAGGGGCAAGTTGAGATAATCGTAAATCGATAAAATCGAGATTATTTTCTTGGGCGACTTGGGCAACAATGCTAGATTTTCCTATACCGGGTGCGCCCCAAATCACAGGGTTTTTTCATTCTCAAATTTTAACTACCTTTTTTTGTCTCATCTTTTTCTCTTTTTCCCTTAATCTTAGACTTAAAATTCAATTTTAACTTTTTTTATTTAGTTTTAATTTTTCAGCGTTTATTTTCCAATTTTTTCCCATGTCGATTCGTGTCTATCTTGTTTTGACTACACTATAGACTTTTTTCTTCTCTCTTTTTCTCATTATTACTTACTATTTTCCTTAAATTATGTCAGGATTTAGTAATAGTATCTTCCATTTTTTTCTAAACCAATCAATTCCCTGTTTTATTGACTCAAAACCCATTATTCTTAAATAATTAATAATTATGCTTGTGATTAATGACATTTTATTTTGACTTTTTTTACACTTTATTCTCCGCTTATCTTCTTTGAAAATGGCATCTTTTACCCAATGTACCATATTTTCTATTTTCCAATGACTTTGTATTTTTTCTGCAAATGTCTCTGCCATTTCTTTTTTACTGCTAATATAATATACCGTTTCCTCATATTCTTTTTTTCCTCTTTTTCCACTTCTATTTATCTTGATAATGCTTTGTACGTGTTGAAAATTTTTATGTTGAATTTTTTGACCATCAAATACTGATATAACTCTTATTATTTGACGACCGTGACTAATATCTTTTTTGAGATATTGACTAATAGATTGTTCTTTTTTTGTTATTAATTCCAATTCTTCAAACAGTTTAATTTGATTTTTTTTGACCGTAACTAAATAATTATTACAACGGTCAACGATTATCTGTGTTGTTTGTTTATTACAATGGGCTGCGTCGAGAGTAAATACTTTGTTAATTAAGGGAATTTGTTTAATCAATTCTTTTACTACAGTCACTTCTGAGGTTTTTTTCCCTTCAAAACTTCGATAATCAATAATTAAGTTTTCCTCACAACTAAAAGCAGAAACAACGTTTAATGTATTTTGACTTTCTTCCTTATAATTAGTCACAGTACCTTTTAAAGTTTTACCATCAATAGCAATATAATCTTGTATATCTTCATGGTTATAAAAAGAATCAATCATCGGGTAAAAAATTGAGAAAAAATCTTTGACAAAAGGAAAAAACTGAAATAAGATGTTCATAACTTATTTAAAATAAACAAAAAATAAGATGGACATGGTTGATTATATAACCAAAAAGTCCATCTTTTTTTAATTTTGCCCCGACTTTGAAAAAACCCTGCTTTATGAGGGGAAGATGATTCATCAATTTATCCATAATTTTGCTCAACCTAAATATTGGATTGATGAGAAGGAAGGAAGAAAAGCAGTGTTAGGTAGAAATGGGGTTGATGAAGGGCAAATTTTAGATTATCAATGTTATAGATTAGGAGTGAGAGCAATAGGAAGAAATACAGATATTAGAACTTTAATTGTTGGTAATATTCCTAAAAATGTTTTTTGTGGTAATTCTATTTTAGTTTTATCACAAACTCAGAAAATATCTAATTTAGAAGTAGTTTATTTACAAGGAATTTTAAATAGTTTTGTTGTTGATTTTGCTTTACGTCAAACAGTAACAGCTAATGTTAATATGTTTTATATTTATCAAACACCAATACCAAGATTAACGGAGGGAGATTTATATTTTCAAGACATAGTAGAAAGGGCGGGAAAGTTAATTTGTACTTCTGCTGAATATGATGATTTAGCGCAGGAAATTGGTTTGAAAAGTCATCAAAATGGGGTGACGAATAAGGAAGAAAGGGAAAATTTACGGGCAGAAATTGATTCGATCGTGGCGCATTTATACGGTTTAAATGAGGTAGAATTTAAACATATTTTAAGCACTTTTCCCATTGTGGAGGAGAGGATTAAGGAGAAAACTTTAAAGGCTTTTTTGGAGTTTAAAGGAAACTAAGACAAGAGGGAATAAGTAGCAAAAATCAAGGCATTGAGATTCCTTCGCTACTGTTGGAATGACAGAATATCCTTAAGAAATTGAGATTCCTTCGCTACTGTTGGAATGACAGAATATTACTATGATGAAACTTATTTATATTTATAGTGGATTAATCGCTTATATCGTTGGTTTATTGTTAACGGCATTGTTTAACCCGTCTCAAGGTTTATGGTTTTCTCTATTTATCCTCAGTATTTGCCTTGTTATCAGTGCCGTAGTTTTTTTAAAGCCCATCAGGAAAATTAATTTTCTTAGTATTTTTGTTCTAGGTTCGATCGTACTCACGGGATTTTTCTATTACTATTGGCGGTTTCCTACGGTGGGTAGCCTTGATATTAGTCATCAACTATCCTCTCTGAATCCTTCGGAAAATGTAGCGGTGTCAGGGAAAATTATTTCTAACCCTCGCGCGAATCAAAATCAAAAGGCTAGATTTGTCTTAAAAGTTGATAAATTAGTCAACATTTCTGGCGATTCTCAACCAGTCACGGGAAAGGTTTATGTAACGGCGCCTTTGTTATCCGTCAAGGGTTTATTTCCTTCTACCCAAGTAACTGTCATTGGTAAATTATATCAACCCCTTCCTCCTCTCAATCCGGGAGGTTTTGATTTTGCTGGTTATCTGGAAACAGAAGGCATTTTTTCGGGGTTGTCTGCGGATAGTGTGGCTTTACAAAAAGAAGGTAATCCTTGGCAAAAATTTTTATTCTTCTTGCGTTTGCGGATGATTCAAACCCATGTGCGGTTTTTGGATGTGCCTTGGGGTAATTTAGTTAGCTCAATGGTTATTGGTAGTCGGGCGGTGGATTTAGATTTGGATTTACAAAATGCGTTTCGTCTTGCAGGATTAGCCCATACCCTTGCGGCTTCGGGGTTTCATGTTTCTTTATTGTTGGGTACTGTTTTATTTTTCACTCAGTCTCTTTCTCCTCGTCAACGTTTAGTCATTGGTATTGTTTCTTTGGCGATTTATGCCACTATCACGGGGTTTTATCCTTCTATCCTTCGATCGAGCTTAATGGGAGTAGCGGGATTAATTGCCATAGTCAACGATCGATCTCTTAAAAGTTGTGCTAGTCTATTGTTAGTCGGAGTAATATTGCTGTTAATCAATCCTTTGTGGATTTTCGATATAGGTTTTCAACTCAGCTTTACGGCAACCTTTGGGTTAATCGTCTCTTTACCCCCCATCGTTAACAAGTTAGACTCGCTACCCCCAACCATTGCCAATTTAATTGCAGTGCCTCTTTCCGCTACCATTTGGACTTTACCCCTCGTCTCCTATCATTTTAATCATATTCCCCTTTATGGCATTATCACTAATGTTTTAGCTACTCCCCTCGTAATTGTCATTACTTTAGGGGGAATTTTTTCGGGTTTTATCGGAGTTTTTATTCCCCTTTTAGGCAGTTCGATCGCATTTTTATTATATCCCTTTGTGGGTTTATTAATTATCTTAGTAGAATTTGTCAATAAATTGCCTTTTAGTTCTTTAGCTGTGGGACAAATTAGCATTTTAAGTGTAATTTTTACTTATGGAATAATTGCTTTAATTACCTTTAATAAATGGAGTCAAAAATATTGGTTATATTTAACTTTATTCACTGTAATTTTTCTCACCATTCCTCAACTTTATTACAAATTTACCATACAACAGTTAACTATAATAACCAGTCGCAATCAACCCGTAATTGTCATTCAAAATCAGGGCAAAAATGCTATTATTAATCTCAATGATAAAAATAATGTGCGTTTTAATGTTCTTGCTTTTCTCAAATCCCAAGGCATTAATAACCTCGAATTAGTCTTAATTAATCCTCATCCTAGTAATCAGTTAGCCTTAAAATTATTGCAACAATATGTTTCGATCGAGTCGGTGATTTATAACCCCAAAAAGCGTATAAAATCCATGGAAATTATCGATAAAAATAATGATTATCTTTACTTTAAATTATTTGATAAAAAATGGTTATTTATAGAACAAAATACAAAAAATATATTGACAAAAGATATAGAATGTGATGTTGTTATCTCCCCTAATAAAATTAATTTATTAGAAATAATACTTTTAAATCCGCAAGTTTTAATCACGAATAGCTTAGATATTTCTCCACAAATTTTAGAAGATTTATCAGCTAATAACATTAAAGTTTTATCATGGGAAAATGGAGCTATTCAATGGCAACCTCAAAAAGGATTTATTCTTAATTCAATATAAAACTATAATTTATATCGAAGTGTGAAAATTATTTTGAGGACTGCCGAATTTGATAATTAATCAAGAAACATTAGCTTAACATGGAATTTACGGTTTTAGCCGCATCAATACCAGACTGAATTGCTCCTTCGTAGTAACCCGCCCATCGGGGAGAAGATTCTGTACCTGCCCAGACAATACGCCCCACAGGCTCACGCCAAGCCGAACCGAAACTTGTCCACGCCCCCGGAGTCATGTAAGAAGTGAATCCTCCCGTTGTCCATGGTTCTTCACCCCAGTTGATCTCGATGTAATCTGTTGGTTGTCCTGCTTGTTCTCCCCAATAAGTAACTAAATCCGCCAAAACTGCCTGTCTTCGCTCACGGGGTGACTGGAAGGCAAAGTTAACGGCTCGATCGCCAGCGACAAAGGAAGCTAAAACCCCCGGTTTTCCTGAAGGGGGAGAGGAGTCCGCCGTGAGTTCAAGAGTTGGAAGATTACCTTGCCCCATGCCGTTAAAACCTTGCTCACGCCACCAAGCGGTTGGATAAACGGCAAAAACTTTATACATCGAACCCATTGGAGAGCGCTGAAATAATCCTGAAGCCTGTGGTGGTAATGCAGGTTCAAAGATAATTCGGCTACGCAAAGGCGGTGGCAAGGCTACGACGATCGATCGACAATTATGGGTAGTGCCATCGGAGGCTTTTACCTGATAACTTTCTCCCTCACGAATAACAGCTTGAGCGGCGGCACTGGTGCGAATCATGCCCTTAATCTGATTGGCTAACAATTGGGGCATCTGCCCTGCCGCACCGTAGAGAAGCCATTGCTCTGGAGTTTCTTCTTGGGGTGAAGCCTTTTGAGTTTGTGCTAAGTGCAGGATGGAAGAATCCCCCGGTTCAAAACCGCCAGAACCTCCAACTCGTGAGTACCATTTAAAAATATGGTGAGCAAGTTCGGAATCAGTTCGATTTCGCATCCAACTTTCGATGGTTTGAGTATCCAAGTTTCGAGCTTGGGGAGAAAGCCAAGGGCGTTCAGGATCAACTGTTTGTACCAACTGCTGAAACTCTCGATGAAGTTTGAGTGCCGCCTCTCGATCGTTGACAGGGGCAGGGATGTCATCATAATTGATGTAGAGAAAAGAATTGAACCAGTCACTAGCGACAGGAGAGGCGATTTTCGTTCCATTCCAGATAAGGACTGATTTGCCTTCGTAGTAGCTATCGAATGTTTCAATCCCCAACTCTTGGGCTAACGATTTGAACAGATGATGGGTTTTGCCCATCCATTGCCCTCCTAAATCTAACCACCAATCCTGTATTGTTTGTTGTCTTACACAACGACCGCCAATACGGGGACGGGCTTCTAATATAGTAGTAGTATAACCTTGTTTTTCAAGTTCCCGTGCTGTTATCAACCCCGATATACCTGCACCGATTACCACAACATCTACAGAGGAGTTACCAGATATTTCTGATGACTGAGCCTGAACATTAGTTCTAGTAAAAAGTTCTGAACCTACGACAGTAGTAGTTAATCCTGCTGTTGTTGCTCCGAGAAAAAAGCGCCGAGAAATACCCATAAAATTTTTTAGACAAACAATATAGCATATACCGTTTAATTTTATTCAAAATTAGATTTTTCATCAAAAAACTTTTTTAACACAGTTTAAATTATATACAACGGGGATAATGGAAAAATTTAACTGAATTTTTCGATCGAACCTATATATTTATAACCCGAAAAAAGATGACTTTTTGTCCTTGCAAAGTTCCAAAGAAAAATACATAAAAAGTGAGAAAGGTGACTGATAAAAAATAACCAGTTAAAACATACTATTTATTGAAATACTTAAAGAATATGTAAAATCTGCTGTATAATTAATCAAAATAGATTAGAGTCTTGAAAATTATGAATATAACTGATGTTCAATATGTCTCTGATGCCCAAGGTAACAACGTAGCGGTAATAGTTCCGATCGAACTATGGCAGAAATTAACTACAACAGATGATACTGATTACCTATTAAGTAGTGAAGCCATGAAAGAAAGATTATTAACTGCGAAAAATAGACAAAATGGAATATCTTTAGAGGAAGCCTGTGAGAAACTTGGAATTTGATATTTGTGGTTTTGAGGATTTGGCTTGGTGGGTAGAAACTGATCGTAAAAAAGCTCTAAAAATTATTAAACTAATAAAAGAGATACAAAAAGAACCTTTTCAAGGAACAGGAAAACCAGAACCATTAAAACATGATTTATCAGGATGTTGGTCAAGAAGAATTGATCAAGAACATCGTTTAGTTTATCAGGTTTTTGAACATAAAATAAGAATTTTAGCTTGTCGTTTTCATTATAAGTAAGTAAGAGAATGTATCTCGTTTAATTGAAAAAGTGGGAAAGGTGGGGTGTCACAAAGAGGAAAAATGATCAAAACTGTTACACTAGATAAAAGCATTAACTTTCAATACATTGAGTCTATTTTGCAGAAAAATGCCCTATAGTAATTGTGACAGTATCAGCAATAGTTAAAGGCAACGGGGATGATGGAAGAAATCAAAAGCATTATGAGGGCATAAAGGGCGCGAAAAGAGATAACCTTGTCCTAGTTTACAGCCTATTTCTTCTAAAATGATTAGTTGCTCTTTGGTTTCAATTCCTTCGGCAATCACTTCTAAACCTAAGTCTTGCGCTAAGGATAAAATCGCTTTGACAATTTTTACTTTATTGGGATTCTCCTCCAGATTGGCGGTAAAATATCGATCGAGCTTTAATCCATTAATCGGTAGTTTATGTAAATAGCTTAAACTAGAATATCCTGTACCAAAATCATCGATCCATAATTGAAATTTTCGATCGATTATTTGTTGTAAAATATCTTCTGTAAATTCCTCTTGAAAAATGCAACAACTTTCAGTTATTTCTAATTTGATATACTCAGGATTTATGCCCGTTTCTTCTATAGTTTTATCAAGGGTAGATAAAAAATTATCCACATTAAATTCTTGGCAGGATAAATTAACACTTAAAAGAGGTAAATCTTGGTTATGAGGATTATAAATAGAAAGTTGCTCATGCCATTTTTTTAATTGACTACAGGCTTGTTTTAAAACACCAAAACCCATAGGAATAATTAAACCAGTTTGCTCGGCTAAATTAATAAATTTATTCGGTGTCATTAATCCTTTTTGGGGATGATTCCAACGAATTAAACTTTCAAATCCTTTGATTTTTCCGCTATAAATTTCCATTATAGGTTGATAATAAAGACAAAATTCTTCCTCTATTAAACCATGTCTAATTTCATTCTCTAATTGCAATTCTTCTAAGGCTTCATTTTGCATTTGCCCTTGAAATACTTGATAGTAACCTCGTTTTTGAGATTTAGCTTTATATAATGCTGTATCGGCATATTGTAATACTTGAGCGGGAGTTAAGTGGTTATATTCTTCTATGTCAATACTATTGCTAAAAAAGATACCAATACTGACACCACAATATAATTGATGTTGATGGATAATAAAAGGTGGTTTGAAAGCGGAGTTAATGTCTTCTGCTAGTTTTACCACCTCTTTAATGTCTTTGATTTCATCACACAAAATGGTAAATTCATCTCCCCCCAGTCTTGCCACAACGTCTTTTTCTCCGAGACAAGTTAATAATCTTTCCCCGATAGCTATTAATAATAAATCTCCTACTCCATGCCCTAAACTATCGTTAACGGCTTTAAATCGATCGCAATCAAGGAATAAAACGCTAAACTGATAACCACCATCGGAAAATTCTCTTAATTTGTGAATACTGTTGGTAAGATGCTGTAAAAAAAGAGTCCGATTCGGCAGTTGAGTGAGATTATCGTAAAAGGCTTGACGGTGTAATTTTTCTTGAGTTTCACGATATTTAGTAATATCTTCTACTGTGCCTTCATAATAGAGTAAATCACCATGACTATTTCTAACGGCACGGGCATTTTCCGAAATCCAGATAATTGTGCCATCTTTACGATAAACTTGAGATTCAAAGTTAGTAATGGCTTCTTGTTTCTCTAATATTTCTTGAAACTCTTTTCTTCTGTGGGGTTGTACATATAAACTATTTTCTATATCATTCAAATTTTCAATTAATTGTACAGGAGTATCATAACCATAAATTTTCGCTAAAGCATTATTAGCGTTGAGATAATAACCATCGGGAGTAGTTTGAAAGATTCCTTCGATGGCATTCTCGAAAAAATGACGATAACGACTTTCGGCTTTATTTAAGGCTTCCTCCATGTGCTTTCGATCGCTTATATCTGTAATCCAACCCTCAATACCTAACAATTTTCCTTCTCGATTAAAGATACCTTTTCCTTTTTCCCACACCCATTTTTGTTGATTTTGTTTCGTAAAAATACGATATTCCACCGTATAACTTTGACGTTTTTCAATATTAGTTTTAACGACATTTAATACCTGTTGTAAATCTAAAGGATGAGTAAATTTTGCTAAGTCAATTTTTCCTTTAATTAGTAATTCAGAAACAGAATATCCCGTTAAATTTTGACATCCTTGACTAATATAATCTTTTGCCAAATTATCATCACAAGAAATTCTAAAAAACATCCCCGAAGTAGAATCCACAATAGTGGCTAACTGTCTTTGACTTTGAGATAACTCTAATTCTATTTGTTTATGTTTAAATACTGTACCTAATTGAGAAGCAATGGTTTCCACTACTCGTAATAAATTTTCATCGATGGTTAGACATTGACGACAGAAAAAAATTAAAATAGCAACTACTTCTTCTCCTGCTAAAACAGGCACTCCAAAACCTGTTTTTAAGCCACATTTTTCAGCTAATTCTTGACGTAAAAACCAGTCTTCTTTCGTTATATCTTCTACCCAAATTGCTTGTTTTTCTTTCCAAATACTACCGGGTAAACCTATGGTAGATTGAAAAATAAAATTATTACTTTCTCTGATAAAATCCGCTAAGGATATTGTATCTTTCGATCGAGTACAATCACCACAAAAATATTCATTTTTATCAGGGGCAAACCATGCCGTAGAATAATAGAAAAATTCGCCGTCACCATCAGGCAACCATGCCTCTCCAAAATCCCAATTCGTTTCTTGACATACTTTTTGCAGAGTGTAAAGTAATGCCGTTTCAAAATCCACAGAAGTTGTCACCGCTTGGGTAATATTCAACAACAAAGATTTTTCCTGCTCTGCTTTCCTTTTATCGGTAATATCAACTATTAGCCCTTCCAAAAAAAGTAATTCTCCTGTAGGAGAATGAATGCCTTGTCCTTGTTCCCATACCCATTTGATTTGTCCCGACTTATGGACTATTCTATATTCTAGTTGATAAATAGTATGAGAAGCTAAGGCAGTGTTGACTTCTTGGGTAACTAATGGACGATCGCACGGATATATTATATCTTGAAAATTAACGCTCTTATTTTTGACAAAATCCGCCGATTCATACCCCGTTAAACTCCAGCAGTTTTGACTAATATATTCCGTTGTCCAGTATTCATCAAGACGACAGCGATAAACCACGGAAGGAAGATTGTTGAGTAAAGAGGATAAATGAGACAATTCCGCCGTTAAATCTACGATCGACTTATGAGTGATAGGATGAAAGATAGCAATAATTACCTTTTCTCCTTTCCATGTCACTATGTGGAGAGATAAACTATATAAATCATTAGATTGTCTATTTTCAACGGTGGAAGGTTTATTAATCAATAAATAGGGATTTTCTGTGGCTAAGGCAAAAATTTGTTCGATGGTATAAGGTTTTATATAATCTTCTAAATGACTTTCTTCTGGGTTATGCTGATGATAACTACTAAAAATTTTCTGAAAGCGTTTATTGCTATAAATTAAGCGATGAGTGTCAGTTTTTACTAAAGCAATGGGAATATTAATAGAATCTAAATCAATGGATGATGAATCTAAATTACCACATAAATAGATACATCGATCGAGATAATTAAGAGACTTATGATAACTATTCAATTTTTTACTTAACATCTCACTCATAAATACCCCGATGGTGAATAAATAGCTTTATTTATAGAGTCCTTAACATTTTTTATCCCACTTTATAAATCATAGTACTAATTATTATTAAAGAAAAATGTTTATTCAGAGATAAAGTTAATTTTCATTCAGAATAAGTTAAAAAAGAAGACTTGTATAGTATCTTTCGTTACTTTTAAACACCCTAAAGTATCAACTTAATGATATTATTTTAGACACAAAAAGGCTTTAATTTGTCATGGATAGAACAAAGCCATTACTTATTGTTATGAACTATAGATTCTTATGTTAGATTTAAGTACAAAAAAAATTCTTGTTACTGGTGGTGCAGGTTTTTTAGGTAAACAAGTGGTGGCAGAATTGATTAAAGCAGGGGCTAATGCTGATAAAATCACTATACCTCGATCGAAAGACTACGACTTAACCAAGTGGGAAAACTGTGAAAAAGTTGTCCAAAATCAAGACGTAGTCATACACTTAGCCGCCCACGTCGGAGGAATTGGTTTAAACAGAGAAAAACCAGCAGAGTTATTTTACGATAACTTAATGATGGGCGCTCAGTTAATCCATGCCAGTTATCAAACAGGAGTAGAAAAATTTACCTGTGTTGGCACAATTTGCGCCTATCCTAAGTTTACCCCAGTACCCTTTAAAGAAGAAGACATTTGGAATGGTTATCCCGAAGAAACCAACGCACCTTATGGTATCGCCAAAAAAGCCTTACTTGTACAACTAGAATCCTATCGCAATCAATACGGATTTAACGGTATTTATCTTTTACCAGTAAATTTGTACGGTCCCGAAGACAATTTCGATCCTCGTAGTTCTCATGTGATACCTGCGTTAATTCGTAAAGTTCACGAAGCGCAACAAAAAGGGGAAAAAGTGCTTCCAGTATGGGGTGATGGAAGTCCAACCCGTGAGTTTTTGTACTCTAACGATGCGGCTAGGGGGATTGTCATGGGTACACAGTATTATGATAGTTCTGATCCGATCAACTTGGGTACTAATTTTGAAATCACCATCAAAGACTTAACGGAATTAATCTGTGAGTTAATGGGATTTGAAGGGGAATTGCAGTGGGAAACAGATAAGCCAAATGGGCAACCTCGCCGTTGTTTGGATACCACAAAAGCTAAAGAAACCTTTGGTTTTACCGCTAATATGGATTTACGACAAGGGCTTAAAAATACGATCGAGTGGTATCGTAATAATAGTTAAGCTAGGACGCATCTAAGTTTACTGATGATGGTAGGGAAAAGGGAAAAGGGAAAAGGGAAAAGGGAAAAGTGATTTCCAAGAAAGAATTTACGAATCTTCTTTATAATTCCTCCTTTGTTAAGCAGGGTTTTTTCAAAGTCGTGGTAAGATTACATTTTATCAGTTCAATTCATTGAACGTTATCTAAGTACTGATGCAAAATAGATTGTATATTTTGGAATTAATAAAATTTTCTCAATACCATGTTGCCTCTTGCCTTTTGCCTTTTGCCTTTCATAAAGTAAACATACAATTAATTTTGCCTACTCACTTATTAGCTTTGTCAGACTGCTAGACGAGTTATGACTCACAACCCTTATCTCGCAATTAATTTCATTGCTAATAGTACTCGTTAAATAAATTTAACTCAATTTTCCAGAAAAATATCACGATTTTTAATAATAATTGATTTTTAAATTTTTAATTACTTTGACTAATTTAAGTAATCCCATCATCGAAAAAAGTTTTGCCATTATTGACAACATTATTGGTAAACATCATCTCACGGAAGAAGAATATAATATTGTGCGCCGTATTATTCACACAACGGCGGATTTTGATTTTTTGCACTTACTTCAATGTAGTCCAAATGTGATTAAGAGTTCGATCGAACTTTTGAAAGCAAAAACCCCCATTGTCACCGATGTTAGCATGATTAAAGAAGGCATCCGCAACATGGTTAAAAAAACCCATGATAACGACATAATAGTAGCGGTAAAACAAGCAAAAGAAGCTAAAGAAGGACAAACGTTGACAGAAACAGGATTATTACAATGTTGTGAAAAATATCCTAACGCTATCTATGTTATTGGAAATGCACCTACCGCCCTTATAGCTTTATGTAAACAATATGAACTAAAAAAGATTAATCCTTCCCTCGTCATTGGCGCACCCGTCGGATTTGTGTCAGTATTAGAATCAAAGGCATATTTAGCCAAGTTAGACATTCCTCAAATACAAATTATCGGTAATAAAGGAGGCTCAACGGTAGCTTCTGCCATTGTTAATGCCTTATTAATTATGTCATCAAATTAACCTGATTTTTTGCTCACAACGATTAACTCTCTCCTCTCCACTCATCACAATACTTTTTGTGCAACCCCTACTTATGATTAATTCTCCCACTATTTGCATAGCAAGACATGGACATCGATTTGACTTTGTTTACCCTCAATGGTTTAATACTGCTTTAAGACGTTATGATCCACCATTGTCATTATTAGGTCAAACTCAGGCTCAAGAACTAGGTTTAAAACTACAACATCGATCGATCGATCATATCATCGTGTCACCTTTTCTGCGCACCATTCAAACAGGGCATATCATCGCTGAAATGTTGAATTTACCCCTACAATTAGAAGCGGGTTTAGGGGAATGGCATAACCCCCATTGGATGAGTGAAACACCTTGTCTTCATCCCCAAGAAGAATTAGCACCATTTTATCCTCTCATTAACTGGGAATATCGATCGAATTTAACCCCCGTTTATCCTGAAACCCAGACAATGGTTTTAGCAAGAATGGAGAGAATTATTGATATTTTAATGACGAAATTTACAGGTAATTTACTCTTAATAGGTCATAGTATCACCGTGACAGGAATTACTCAAGCCTTACTCAATTCTAAACTAGAAATTCCTGTTGATTTTTGTTCTATGATGGAAATAGCCAAAAAAGATAATCAATGGCAACTGATGACAAGTTAAACACTTATATACCTAGATCAATATTAAGTTATAATCTTCATCAGATGAACTCAGAATGAATCGATCGTAACCTAACCATGTCACATAATTCTAGTACTTCCAATAAATCTTGGTGGAATCGTCCGTTAATCGGTAGTGTGAGTTTGATAGAGAGAATAGTAGGCGCATTAAATCCTCAACCATTACCTGAATTAGCGTTATCTCTCCATGAGACAGAATGGGAAATGCTAGAAAATATTGTACCTACTTTAAAAATGTTAGATAATGGTCAATATAATGATGAATTTTTGTTTTATCTTAACATCAAAAATAAATTAGAAAATAACTTAGATGACTATAAAGGATTGCACAAATTTGTCAAAGTCTTTAGTTTTGCTATCAAAAATATTAATCATTTTCGCATAATTCGTAGAATAGAATTAGATTTTCACGGACAAAGTCAAGTACAATTATATAATTTCGTAGAAGAGCAATTAAATATCAATTATGATCCAATTCTTTTTCGTAAATTAGTTGTTAATGAAATAGAACAATTATTAAAAGTTATCGTCAATGAGCCTACTCAAAAAGCCTTATCAATGTATAAAATAGCCTTAGAAGCTATTACTGAAGAAGAATCTGGACTCAATCTATTACTTTTATTAAAGAAATATAATATCCAAGATTATGCCATTTTTAGCGTTGTTAATGATATTCTCAAACAAGTAAAAAAACAAGAATTAAATAACTTAAAAGCCTTTGTTTTAGCCGTCAAAGTTAATTATGATGAACTGGATAAATTAGGACAATTAATAGGCATTTCTCATCAAGAAGACTTGGTTATTACCTATGCTAAAATCATCCAATATATTGCCTTATCCTATCGTTATGAAAATATTATTTATCGTTTTCAACAACTGATAGAGAATATTCAAAAATGGTATAAGCATTACGAAACCATTATCGAAATCAGGGAAGAATATCCTAGTCATAAATATAAAGTTACTCCCCAATTTTTAGAGTCTATACCCGGAGAATCAATTTATTTTAAATATCAAGATTTTCTCAAAATATATAACTAATTCCCCCCTTTTGTTTCAGGGTTTTTTCAACGTCAGGGTAAAATAGTATGGCTCTTCTACAGTAGTTATGATATTTTAGTAATAAATAATCGTTAAAAGTGTTGTTATATAATAGGGTTAGGATTTTTAAAATGCAAATATTATAAATTTACAGTTTTAATTTAACCTAATACCTGACACCTTTTTTTCGACATAATTTATCATACTCAAAGTAAGAGAGCCAAATTAAATAAGGATAAAAATATTATATTATGGAAAAAATGTTTCTTTTTATTATATTTTGGAGAGATCTATTGTTATCGATCGAACAGCATGAAATCTAATCAACCACAAGCTCTAGGATCAGTAATTCAAGGCTCTTTAAGCGAAGGTTTAGAGGTAAGATTACACTCAGACATTTCTGTAGAAGATATGAGAGTGGGGAAATTTTTGGTAGTACAAGGCACGAGATCCCGCTTTTTCTGTCTTTTAACGGATGTGTCGTTAGGTACTTCTAACCCTCGTATTTTTACTCATCCTCCCGATCCTAGTGACAGTTTCTGGTTAGATATTTTAGCAGGTAGCGACACCTACGGCACGATCGAAATTGCACCGATGTTAATGTTAACCTTGACAAATGACGAAAAATATGTTAATAATTTTGACAATATTCCTTCCCTCAATGGTATAGAAACAGAATTACAACTATTACCCGTTAAAACCATTCCTAGCCACTTTAGTCAGGTTTATGAGTCCACAGAAAAGGATTTTCGATCGGTTTTTGGGTGGGAAAATGATCCTCATAAGTGTAATTTTGCCATCGGACAACCTTTAGATATGGAAGTGCCTGTCTGCATGGATTTAGGGCGTTTTGTAGAACGTAGTAACGGTATTTTTGGCAAATCTGGTACAGGAAAATCATTTTTAACACGGTTGTTGATTTCGGGCATTATTCGCAAAGAAGCCGCCGTTAACCTTATGTTTGATATGCACTCGGAGTATGGTTGGTCAGCCGTAAGTGAGGGAAAACAGTTTAGTATGGTAAAGGGATTAAAACAGCTTTTTCATAAGCGAGTGGAAATTTATACCCTTGATGCGGAATCCACTAATCGGCGAGGTGTACCCCATGCCCACGAGTTATATTTAAGTTATGATCAAATCGAGATTGAAGATTTAAGGTTGATTGCTAGAGAATTGAATTTATCGGAAGCGAGTTTGGATAATGCCAATGTTTTGGCTTCTGAATACGGTAGAGACTGGATTTATCAACTTTTAAACATGACTAACGAGGAAATCCAGATGTTTTGTAATGAAAAACAAGGACATCAAGGTTCAATTATGGCACTACAAAGAAAATTGAAACGTCTTGAGAGTCTTAAGTATATGCGATCGGCTTGTCCTCATAACTATATTAAGGAAATTCTCGATCTTCTGGATGGTGGAAAGCACGTTGTAGTTGAATTTGGCTCTCAAGGAAATATGCTTTCTTATATGTTGGTGACGAATATGATTACTCGCCGTATCCATAGTGCCTATGTGAAAAAAGCTGAAACATTTTTGCAAACTCAAAATATTCTCGATCGACCTCGCCAATTAGTGATTACCATAGAAGAAGCTCATCGTTTTCTCGATTCTAAAATTGTTAATCAAACTATCTTTGGTACGATCGCACGGGAAATGCGCAAATATTTTGTAACTCTTTTGATTGTAGATCAAAGACCATCAGGCATAGATAACGAAGTGATGTCTCAAGTCGGTACAAGAATTACTTGTCTGCTCAACGATGAAAAAGACATAGACGCTATATTTACAGGAGTTTCTGGTGCTAGTGGATTACGATCAGTATTAGCTAAACTGGACTCTAAACAACAGGCTTTAGTATTAGGTCATGCTGTACCTATGCCTGTAGTGGTTCGCACTCGACCTTATGATACTGATTTTTATAAGGAAATTGGCGATGAAGATTGGCAAAACAAGAGCGATGAGGAGGTATTTTCGATCGCCGAAAACAATCTTGCAGACTTATTTTAACCTCAGTGAACCATAAAGAAAATGATGAAAACTAGACAGGTGGATAAGCGGATAAGTGGACAAGTGGACTTAATGCAACTTAAATGGGTTTTAGCTTATAAAATGTCATCGAAATTAATCAGGATTAACAAAGTCTCAAAAAAAATCTATGGTCGATCGAAATTTGAGGTTAAATAGAAGAAAAGTATCTATTTATGACCATGACAATTACTACCCCTTCTAACCTGACTCAAACTATCCACGAGAATCCCCTACAAGAAGCCAAAGGTATTTACGTTACCGTACATGGACACTTTTATCAACCTCCCAGAGAAAACCCCTACCTCAATATTATCGAAAGACAACCAAGCGCCCACCCTTTCCACGATTGGAATGAGAGAATTTTTTATGAATGTTATCGCAACAATGCTTTTGCCCGTATTTTTAACAACGATGGTGATATTGTTGGTATTGTCAATAACTATGAATACATGAGTTTTAATATTGGCGCTACCCTCATGTCATGGTTAGAAAAGTTCGATCGAGAAGTCTATGAGAAAATTATAGAAGCCGATCGAGCTAGTTGTCAACGCTTAAACGGTCATGGTAACGCCATCGCCCAAGTGTATAATCATATTATCATGCCCCTCGCCAACGAAAGAGACAAATACACTCAAATTAGATGGGGAAAAGCCGACTTTTATCATCGTTTCGGCAGACAACCCGAAGGAATGTGGTTAGCAGAAACCGCCGTTGATTATGACACCTTAGAAGTATTAATCGCAGAAGGCATTAAATTTATTATCCTCGCGCCCTCTCAGGCTAAAAGATGTCGCCCCATAGGAGATAATGAAGAATGGTTAGAAGTAGGAGGAGGGCAAATTGACTCCACACGCCCCTATCGATGCTACGTTGACAATGGTGGTTATATTGATATTTTCTTCTATGATGGACCCATTTCGGGCGATATGGGCTTCGGAGATGTGTTATTAAGCAGTCATCACTTTTACTCCCGTCTTAACCTTGCCGTCAGAGGAGACAACCGCAAATCTCAAATTATCTCCGTTGCCACCGATGGAGAAACCTTTGGACATCATAAAAAAGATACCGAAAAATGTCTAGCTTATGCCTTCACAAAGGAATTTCCCCAAAAAGGCTGGACAGTCACTAACTTTGCCCATTATCTTAGTATTGTTACCCCCGAATGGGAAGTACAACTAAAACCTGCCACCGCTTGGAGTTGTTATCACGGTGTTGAGAGATGGAAAGACGACTGCGGATGTGGAGGAGGAGGAGAATATCATCAAAAATGGCGTAAACCCTTACGGGAGTCTTTAAATTGGTTGCGAGACGAATTAACGAAAGTCTATAAAGATTTTGGCTATAAATACTTTAAAAATATCTGGTTAGCAAGGGATGAATATATTGAAGTCATTTTAGATCGAAATCCCGACACCGTAGAAAAATTTTTACATCGTCATAGCAGTCATCAACTTTCCCCCAATGAACAAATTGATGCGTTACGATTACTAGAAATGCAACGACACTCTCTGTTAATGTTTACCAGTTGCGGATGGTTTTTTGAAGAAATATCTCGCCCTGAAGGTACACAAATATTGCGTTATGCTTCCCATGCCTTAGAATTAGCTGGAGAAGTAGCAGGAGTACAATTAGAAAAAGAGTTTATCGATCGATTATCCCATGCACCCAGTAACGTTAAAGGATATATTAACGGAGAAGGAGTCTATCGTCAATCAGTCATTCCCTCTCAAGTAAATTTAGAACAAGTAACCGCCCATTATGCTCTGAGTTCCTTATATAATGACTATCAAGACGAACAAAATATCTACTGTTATCATGCCCAAAAACTCGATTTTCAAAAGCGACAAATCGGAGGGTTAACCCTTGCGGTGGGACAAGTGAAGTTTACTTCGGGTATAACATGGGAAAGTGGACATTTTATGTTTGCGGTGTTGCATTTAGGGGGTTGGGATTTTCACTGCTGTATCCAACCCTTAAATAGTCGCTTGGCTTATTCGGAGATGAAAGAAGAGTTATTTACCATCTTTAAACAAGCCAGTGTCGTAGAATTAATTTTAGCCATGAGTAAGCGCTTCGGTAATAAATCCTTTGATTTGAAATATTTATTTGCAGAAGAAAGACTGGCTATTATGGAAAAATTGACAGTGACAACGAAAAAACGCCTTGATCAGCTTTATACTCAAGTATATCGAGACAATTATAGTATTTTACTAGCTTTTCAACGGGATGAAGTGCCGATTCCCCAAGAGTTGCAGGTAGCCGCCGAAGTTGCTATTTCCTATCGTTGTATTAAAGTGATTGAGGCTATTAATAATAATACTCCCGATTTAGATAACCTTGAACCCTATTTAGTGGAGTTAGATGCCATTGCCACAGAAGCCCATGATTTACAATGCAAATTAGAGATACCAAAGGGTAAAAAAACCTTAGAAAAGTTAATCTCCTCTTGTCTTGAGCAAATTTTATCACAATCTCTATCACAAAGTGGAGCTGCTCGATCGAACTCTTTAGAGAGAGATATAGTATTAATAGATAAACTAATTCAACTAGGGAAGAAACTCAAATTAAACCTGTGGTTAGATAAAATTCAAGAGATTTATTACGAATTTTTGCATCAAGAATTAATCCCTCAATTAGCATTAGAGAATAATGATTTAATGAATCAAAATAACCTGAGATTATGGATTAAATTAGCGGAATATTTAGATATATTTTTTCCTGAATTAGAGTCTGCCTCATAGTAAGCAGGATTTTTTCAAAGTCTAGGCAAAATTGTATTTTATCAGTTCAATTCATTGAACGACAAATATTAGCTGTGGAATTTATTACACAGCGAGTTATGAGTTCAAACCATTATCCCAACGTGTAATTCATTACACGTCTAATAGCGATCATTAAATAAATTTAACTCAATTTCTACAAAAAATATTATGGTTTTTAATGATAATTGACGGTTATCGAGCGTAGCGGTGCATTGACTTGCATTGAGCGTAGTCGAAATGTCGAGACACTAAAAAGATGTTAAAAAATATGAAGAAATCCGTTGACAACTCTTGACTTTTTTGATAAAATTTAGATAATGGGAATATTTGCATTTTTCGGTATAGACAGTCAGATTTCCATTATCATATATAGACTATTATGACGAAATAGTTGTGAAAAGTCAAGGTAAAAAAAGAAAATTTTTGGTAAAGTAATGTAAAGTTATTTACTGTCATTATCAAAACATTGCATGAATAGTGTTATCTCCCGTCGTCATCTTCTCAAGTTATTTACTGTGACTGGTATTCTCGGTATTCTTGGTTACTCAAGAGTGGTAAAACCCCAACCAACGATTCATAAATGGGATACTTTAGTTTTACCTCGCAAATTGACTAAACCGAAAAAAGTGGTAGTAATTGGAGGGGGGTTAGCAGGTTTAGCTTCTGCTTATGAGTTGAGTAATAGAGGTTTTGAGGTGACGCTGTTAGAAAAATCGCCTCAGTTGGGGGGAAAAATTGCTAGTTGGGATATTCAAGTGGGGGAAGATACCTTTAAAATGGAGCATGGTTTTCATGGTTTTTTCCCTCAATACTATAATCTCAAAAGCATTGTCAAAGAAATTAGTATTGAAGATAATTTTCAATCCCTTGATTATTATTCGGTGGTGTTTAAGGGAGATAAGTATAAACCTGAGAATTTTCGCCCCAGTCATTCTTCTTTCCCTTGGAATATCGTAGATTTAGCCATTTCTTCGAGAAATTCTCTTCATTGGGGAATAAATCTGACTAATCCAGCCCATTGGCGAGTTTTTCATGCTATTACTAGCTTTAATATTCCTGATACTTATTATGATTTAGATGCTATTTCCGTGACGGATTGGGCAAATAAAGGTATTCCTCAAGGCTTGTTTGATTTATACTTCCTTCCCTTTGCGAAGTCTTCTCTTAATGCTCCCGATGTTCTTAGTACAGGTGAACTAATGCAGTTTTTCCATTTCTATTTTTTTGGCAATCCAGAGGGGTTGGCTTTTAATGGTACTGTGGACGATATGGGTACAAGTTTAGTTGATCCCATTGCGAGTACGATCGAACATAATGGCGGTAAAATCATTACGGAGGTGAATATTAGTAAGATTAACTGTGAAGGGAATAAAATAAGTTCGATCGAATATTATCAGGGGAATAATATAAGTAATGTACCTTTTTGGATTGAAGAGAATCCCTTATTAAAAGATAATCAGTATGATTATTATGGCGCTGGAGATGCCTTATTTGCAGTGGAGAAGCATAGTGATAAGGCTTTTTCTTTGTCTTGTACCCATCAAGGATGTACAGTAAATAAACAAAAAGATGGTCAATTTGTATGTCCTTGTCATGGAGCAGTGTACGATCGAGAGGGCAAAGTTGTCAACCCTCCTGCGCAACGAAACCTTAACACCTATAAAGTTATCGAGAGAGAAGATAACAGAGTTAAATTAGTAGCCGATAGAAAGATTAATAGTAAAGTCGAGAAGCTAGAAGCAGATTACTTTGTCATGGCAACGGATGTTAACGGCATCAAACACTTATTTAACTTAATAGAAGGAGAAGACAAGAGTTGTGTCAATACTAAGACTCAAGTAGAAAGTTTAGCACTTGCCGATCCTTTTGCGGTAGGGCGCTTTTGGTTAGATAAAGATTTTGATTGGCAACATTCTAATTTTGCTTCCTTGTCGGGGTATCGCTTAACGGATAGTATCACCCTTTATCATCGCATCCAGACTGAATATAAAGAATGGGCGCAAAAAACAGGAGGCAGTGTCGTAGAGTTACACGCTTATTGTTATAAGGAAAAAGAATTTCCTACCCAAGAGGCAATTTTAGAGACATTTAGACAAGAGTTAATCGAAATTGTGCCAGAATTGGCAGATGCGAATATTTTACACCAACAATTAGTCAATCAGAAGAATTTTTCAGGTTATCCTCCCAATAGCTTTAAACTGCGCCCCGAAACCCAAACAGATATTAAAAATTTGATGTTTGCAGGGGATTGGGTGAAAATGCCTTTTCCCTGTGGATTGATGGAAAGGGCGATTAGTAGTGGTTTACTTAGCGCCAATGCGATACTCTACCAAGAGGGATTACAAAGACGAGATTTGTTATCGGTTAATCCTTCGGGCTTATTAAGCATCTGATTTAACTATAAAATGATGAAGATAAGAGGGGGGAGAGGGGGAGAGGG
>NZ_JBLZFY010000065.1:0-23424 GCF_050753365.1 Geminocystis sp. CENA526 | reverse complement strand
GGGGGGAGAGGGGGAAGAGGGGGGAGAAAATGCTTGAAAATCTCGATTTAATTTAGTAAATAGCGATAAAAAATCAATTTATGATAATTTTTACTCAAATCTTTTTATAATTCGATCGAGCAGCGCCACTTTTAGCGATAGATTTACTCTAAATTTTATCTCGAACTGAGGTTAACAATAGACTTTTCCAGAAATTATGATTTTTGAACGGTATTTCGGGCTTCTAGCCCGATTTTTGGAGATGTCTAATATAATTTTATAACTAACTTTTTATTTAGAAAAAATCCCTATATATAATGAATAATGGTACGATCGAATTTAATTAATGAGAGAAAATAATGGTACAAACTCTAGTAAAAACAATCACTTTAGCAGAATTTCTTACACAACCTGAGACGAAACCTGCGCAAGAATACTTTGATAATCAAATTTTAACAAAACCCATGCCCCAAGGACAACATAGCCGTATTCAATTAAAACTAACTAATGCTATTAACGCCGTCACCGAAGATTCTCAGATTGCCCTTGCTTTTCCTGAATTAAGATGTACTTTTGGAGGAAGATCGATCGTACCAGATGTGGTAGTATTTACATGGGATAAATTACCAGTTAACGAAGATGGTACTATTGCTAATAAATTCGACATTGCCCCTGATTGGATGATTGAAATATTAAGTCCAGAACAATCTATGGGTATAATAACAAAAAACATCATCGGTTGTTTAAATAATGGTACGACAATGGGATGGTTAATTGATCCTAATTTAAAGTTAATTTTTACCTATACAAATAATAGTCATCCTCAAGTTTTTGAGTTAGATAATGAGATAATTCCTGTACCTGATTTCGCTAAAGATTTACAAATTACGTTAGGAGAAATTTTGGGATGGTTACAAGTGAAAATAGTTAATGGTTAAAGTCACCTAGTGGTTTCCTATTATTCAAATCCTACGAAAAATTAAAAAATCTTTTAGGTATTATTCCAAGATTAAAAACCTTGATTTTTCTTATTTTTAACTTTATCATTAATAAATATTGGGTATCAATTATAAAACAATAAAAAAACAAAGATATTAATATTCTAGTCTTATGAGCAAAATTAATTAATGAGAGAAAATAATGATACAAACTCTAGTAAAAACAATCACCTTAGCAGAATTTCTTACACAACCAGAGACGAAACCTGCGCGAGAATACTTTGATAATCAAATTTTTACAAAACCTATGCCCCAAGGACAACATAGCACAATTCAAGGTGAACTTGTTACCTACATCAACTTTATCTTGAAAAAACAACAAATTGCATGGGCTTTTCCTGAATTAAGATGTACTTTTGGAGGAAGATCGATCGTACCAGATGTGGTAGTATTTACATGGGATAAATTACCAGTTAACGAAGATGGTACTATTGCTAATAAATTTGACATTGCCCCTGATTGGATGATTGAAATATTAAGTCCAGAACAATCTATGGGTATAATAACAAAAAAAATCATCGGTTGTTTAAATAATGGTACGATGATGGGATGGTTAATTGATCCTAAGTTAAAGTTAATTTTTACCTATACTAATAGTAGTCACCCTCAAGTTTTTGAGTTAGATAATGAGATAATTTCTGTACCTGATTTCGCTAAAGATTTACAAATTACGTTAGGAGAAATTTTTGGTTGGTTACAGGTTTATCCTAAGAAAAAATAGACTCATTAATTTGATATTTATATATTCTAATATTTTAAATTTTTTTATGATTTATGATTATGCTATCATCGGCGGTGGTATTGTGGGTTTAGGTACATCGATCTCTCTACAAGAAAAATACCCCAATGCAAAAATTATCCTAGTCGAAAAAGAGAATCAATGTGCATTCCATCAAACTGGGCATAATAGCGGAGTTATACACTCAGGAGTTTACTATAAACCGGGTAGTTATAAAGCGATTTTAACGAGAAAAGGTAACGCCGAATTAGTCAAATTTTGTCAACAACATAATATCAATTACGATGTCTGCGGTAAATTAATTGTTGCCTGTCAAGAAAAAGAATTACCTTTATTAGAAAACTTGTATCAACGAGGATTAGCTAATGGTATTGCTGTAGAAAAAATATCTGTGACACAAGCGAAGGAAATTGAGCCTTATTTGACTTGTTTATCCGCAATTCGAGTGCCTACGGCTGGTATTGTCGATTATAGGCAAGTAGCTCAAAAATACGCTGAAATCTTCACAACAAAGGGCGGAGAAATCAAATTTAATACTAAAGTTACGTCTATTAATTCTTCACAAAAAGAGCAAATTTTAATTACAAATCTAGGGGAAATTAAGGCAAAATTTTTAATTAATTGTGCTGGTTTATATAGCGATCGAATCGCCCAATTAGGTGGTATAAATCCCGAAATGAAAATTATCCCCTTTAGAGGGGAATATTACGAACTAAAGCCCGAAAAACGCTATTTGGTGAAACATTTAATCTACCCAGTGCCTAATCCAGATTTTCCCTTTTTAGGAGTACATTTTACTAGATTAATTGATGGTAATATTCACGCTGGTCCTAATGCTGTTTTAAGTTTAAAACGAGAAGGATACAAAAAGACAGACTTTGATTTAAAAGAGTTTTGGGAAATTGCTACTTATCAGGGGTTGTGGAAATTAGTCAGTAAATACTATGCTGAAGGTATAGAGGAAATGGTTCGATCGATCAGTAAAAAAGCCTTTGTGCGTAGTTTACAAGCTCTTATTCCCGAAGTGCAAGAGGATGATATTATTCCCTCCCCCGCAGGTGTCAGAGCACAAGCCCTTAGAAATGATGGTACATTGGTAGAAGACTTTTTCCTTATCCCCACAGAAAACGCCCTTCATGTCTGTAATGCCCCCTCTCCTGCGGCGACTGCGTCCTTAGAAATCGGCAAAGCTATTTGTAATCAAATAGAAAATTATAGATTGGAAGTTACGCACTCGTAACAAAAATCAGGAGTGAATTTTCTTCTAGTCTCCTAGTCTTCCTGTCCACTTGTCTTCCTCAAGTTAACGGCGACGACTACCAAAACCGCCACTTCTTCTCATGGGAGTTGGCGCACTACGGCGGACTCCACTAGATTTATTACTACCGAAACTATTGTTACTCGGTTGTCTGACTTTATTGGATGTGCCGTTGGTTTTTAAATTACTAGAGCCAACTCCAGAGCCTGTTCCTTTGCTACTATTAGTATTAACTCGATTAACGGTATTACCAGAACTGTTTTTGAGTGTTCCTGTCGTGCGCAATGATTGACGATTTTTCTCCACAGGAGGAGCAACGTTATTATTATTAGTACGATAGCTTTGTACTGCTTGATCATAACTGCTACCATAACCGCCAAAACCCGTTAAAGTTCCGCCCGATCGATATACTGGTGGTACATAGTATTGAGGACGAAAGAGCATACTACCCAATGCTTGTCCTGCTAAAGCACCAGCGAAAGGACTCCAGAAGCTCGATTGTTGTCGAATAACGACAGTTTCTTGTCTGCCCGTTTGAGGATTGGTGACAGTTTCGGTTTCATTATGGGCATATTCAATGCGGAAATCTTCAGTAAGGTGCATTACTGCTTCGTTACCGTTAATTTCTACAAAGGTTTGTTGCCCATTTTTGATTTCCTCATCGGTTAACCTTGCCATTTGTAGATTTGTGGTGCGAAATACAGGGCTACTTCCTGCGGGAGTGTTTAACAACATTAAAGTATATTCGCCGTCAACATCATTAAATGTCGCTTGTTGTACGGTATATTGTCCACTAGCAATATTATTTTTAGGAATATTAGTATTGTTAGTAAAAGTGGTAGGATTATTAGTGTTTACACTATTAGCTGAACCACAGGCAACAGTACCAAAACTGAGTACGAGGGTTAAAAAAATAGCTATAATTGGCTTAAACATTATGATTTTCTTATTTTTTTTGTGATTTTTATAGCGGAATTAGCTCAGGAAAATTGATTAATATTTGATCTGATGTTAACTGCTCACCTAATCTAGCAGGAGAAAAATGGAGGGCGATCGCACGGTATTTATCTTTATAATTAAGACTAATAAGGGCTTTCAGTCCATCGGTTAAGGCTGACATATCAGCCAAATCTGTTTCAATTTCCTGCACTTCACCTTCAAAGGCTACTGTGATCATAACAATTATATTATCCGTTACGGGGAGAGATAGGGGTGTGTTTTCCTCTACATCTTCTAAATCGGGTTGACTGAGATACCTTTGGGCTGAGTCTGTAAATAATTCGGTGACGAAATCTCCTGCATCCCCTTCATTCCAAAACACATCTCCTTCATTGGAGGCACTTTGCCAATAGGTACGATACTGTAATATTCCTTCACAAATATTAACTAAAGATTCTCCCATCACCGCCATATCACCATCAGCATCTACCGCCATTCTTGCGTTTTGATTTAATATTCCTAATAAGGGGGCGACTTCTTTACCCTGCAAATGAATAAAAATTCTTGATACCACATATCGGGTTTTACCGACAAATTGATTAAAACGATCACCTATACTCATGGTAATTGACAATAAACAATGAACTTTTATTAATTATATAGCCCCTATTCCACAATACTAAAGAAAAGGAGTTAAAGATTAGGTTAAGGGATTTTATTTCGATCGAGCAATCTCAATGATTTTGATTATCATATATTTAATGATTGAATAAACCTTGATTGATTGAGAGAATGCTTAGTAAAATAAAAGATTTAGCTGCGGATTTAGCACCCAGATTAATAGAAATTCGTCGTCATTTTCATGCTCATCCTGAATTGAGTGGTAATGAGCATCAAACAAGCGCTTATGTAGCGGGGGTTTTGTCTTCCTGTGGCTTGATGGTAAAAGAGGGGGTAGGTAAAACGGGAGTAATTGGAGAATTAAAGGGGAATGGTACGAGTAATCTTTATTTGGGCATTCGTACGGATATGGATGCTTTACCGATTCAAGAAGCAACTGAATTGGAATTTGCGTCTAAAATACCGGGGGTAATGCACGCCTGTGGGCATGATTTGCATACTACGATCGGACTGGGTACTGCTATGGTACTATCTCAATTAAAGGAAGGTTTAGGGGGGAATATTCGCTTTATTTTTCAACCTGCGGAGGAAATTGCTAAAGGTGCTTTATGGATGGTGGAAGATGGAGTAATGAAGGATATTTCGGCGATTTTTGGGGTTCATGTTTTTCCTTCGATTCCTGCTCGTTGTGTGGGTATCCGTTATGGTGCTTTAACTTCTGCTATGGATGATCTTGAAATCATTATACAAGGAGAAGCAGGTCATGGCGCACGTCCTCATCAAGCTATTGATGCTATTTGGATTTGCGCGCAAGTAATCTCTGCACTGCAACAGGCTATTAGTCGTACCCAAAACCCTTTACATCCTTTGGTGTTGACTATTGGGCAAATTAGTGGGGGTATCGCTCCGAATATTATCGCTGATCAGGTTAAAATGGTGGGTACGGTTCGATCGCTCAATCCCGAAATTCGAGAAAACCTCCCCTCATGGATTAAACAAATTGTGGAAGGGGTGTGCAACACTTACGGGGCAAAATGTCAGATTAATTATTGTCATCGTTTGCCTAGTGTACAAAACAATATGGGATTGACGAAAATTATTGAAAAAGCGTCTTTAGAAGCCTTGGGAGAAGAAAAGGTGATTTCTATTCTTGAGCCTTCTTTGGGTGCTGAAGATTTTGCTGTATATTTAGATCATGCCCCAGGTACAATGTTTCGATTAGGGGTAGGCAAAAGTGATCAACATAATTATCCTTTACATCATCCTCGTTTTGAGTTGGATGAGTCTTCGATCGAAACAGGAGTTGTTACTATGGCTTATAGTGCCTATCAGTATTTTAATCATTAGGGGTTGCTTAAAAAGTCTTTTTTGCCTCTTGCCTTTCTTCAGTAGCAAACCTAGATACATCCTAACTTATTGCCTTTTACCTTCCTTCAACTAAACTCCAATTATGTCCTTGCTAAATATATCTAAATTACTATCTTTAAGTATTATTTTTGGCACATTGTTAATTAATCTTCCTGTTTATGGAGGAGATTGGCAGGAAATTCAAAAAAAAGGACAATTAACCATTGCGGTTAAAGACAATTTGCGCCCTTTGGGTTATCGTGATCAACAGGGTAATTTACAAGGATTTGAGATTGATTTAGCCCGTCGTTTGGCTTTAGAATTGTTGGGTGACGAAACCGCCGTTAAACTTATCCCCGTTAGTAATCAAGAAAGGTTGCAATTTGTTTCCGATGTAAAAGTGGATTTAGCCATCGCCTCAGTAACTGCTAATACCTCTCGCCGTCGCATTGTGGATTTTAGTCAACATTATTATTTAAGTGGTACGGCAATATTGGTAAAAAAAGGCAAAAATAGTGATTTAACGGGCAAAATAGGCATTCTGGCGGATTCTCGATCGATCCCTGAGATCAAATATAATTTACCAAGAATTACATTACAAGCGGTATCATCCTATCAAAAAGCCCTAGAATTGATGGAAACGGGAGAAATTGAAGGATTTGCAGGAGATGTCACGGTTTTGGCAGGATGGGTACAAGAAAACCCTGATTATGAACTATTATCCCCTATCTATGGTGGTTATCCCCTCTCGATCGTGCTACCAAAAGGAAGACAATATCAAGAATTGCGAACTAAAGTAAATCAAGTCATCAGAAAATTAAATGAGGAGGGGTGGTTAAAGGAAAAAGCACAGTTTTGGGGATTACCAGTGAGTAATGAGTAATGAGTAATGAGTAATGAGTAATGAGTAATGAGTAATAATGTAGGGGTTTAATATATTAAACCCACCCTTATCAAAAAATCACTATTAACTATTTGATAATTTTCTTCATAAAACTTAATAAATGTTTGTAAAATATTAAGAATAAGTAAAATTCTACCGCAATAGGTAATTTTCATGATACAAAATAGCAACTTGAGAGGAGAGAAACCCTTGTTAAAAGAAATATTACGAGAAAAAGAAGGTTATTTTTTGATCGCCCATGTCGTGGCGATGATTTTTGGTTTAGCAGGATTATTATTAGTCTTACCTCATCCTCAATTTATCGCTAGTTTACCTGACATCGGACAAAGGGCTTTTAGCTTGTCCATGATTGGCGGTGGTGTGGTATATATGATACTAGGATGGGCAACGATCGTAATTTATGCTTATCGTCAACTGGGAATGTTTCATTGGTTGGCTTTTATGATTCCCGCTTTGGGAATTTCTTTGAGTATGGAATTATTAGGTACAAGTACTGGTTTTCCCTTCGGTGCTTATCATTACCTTTCTGGATTAGGTTATAAAATATCGGGATTAGTACCTTTTACGATTCCTTTATCTTGGTTTTATCTTGGTTTTAGTAGCTATCTCATTACTAGAGTTGGTTTAAATAATTTAGCGATTAATAATTGGGTAAAAGATTTAGGTTCGATCGTCTTCGGTTCATTATTATTAACATCATGGGATTTTGTATTAGATCCAGCTATGAGTCAAACCAGTGTACCATTTTGGTTATGGGATCAACCCGGAGAATTTTTCGGAATGCCTTATCAAAATTTTGCAGGATGGTTTGGTACTGGTGTTATATTTATGACAGTGGCAACTTTGCTTTGGCGTTTAAAACCCCTCAATTTTACTCATATTCCCTTAACTATTCCTGCTGGAGTTTATATTGGTAATTTTGGCTTTGCGATGATTATGAGTATTGGGGCTGGTTTTTATATCCCTATCTTTTTGGGTATTTTATTAGGTATTGTTCCCTTAATGGTGTTTTTATGGTTAGCTAATCAAAATCCTGAAAATAGTACTACGGCTGATAGTTTAGCCTCTGTATCTTAAGGTAGGTATATCTAAGTGTAGTGATAAAGAGAGGGAATAGGGAATAGGGAATAGGGAATAGGGAATAGGGAATAGGGAATGGATGATAAGTAAAAGCAAGTGATCAAATGTAGAGTTTAGATTGTAGAATTAATAACTATCGATCGTTCATTGCTCTGTGTATATTCAACCATAAAACTATATCATCAAATCAATGTTAAATTCTTTGGAAGAAAAAACTGTCATTCTAATTGCTGATGATGAATCTCTTAGCAGAAAATCCTTAAGTTTAATCTTAAAAAAAGATGGATATGAAATCGTAGCAGTGGAAAATGGGCAAGAATGTTTAACTAGCTATCAACAAAGGCAACCTGATATTGTGTTGTTAGATGGTTTAATGCCCATTATGGACGGTTTTGAGTGTTGTCGTCAGTTGAAACAGTTACCTAACAGCGAAGACACTCCCGTATTGATGATTACTGGTTTAGATGACAACAAGTCGGTTAATCAGGCTTATGAGGTAGGCGCTACGGATTTTTTGACTAAACCGATTAATCCTGCGGTGTTGCGTCGTCGTATTCGTTATCTATTGGATGCCAAAAAAGCTGAAAAAGCCTTAAGAGTCAGTGAAGAAAAATATCGATCGTTAGTAGAAAATTTAAAAGAAGTGATCTTTTATACCGATCTTAATGGTATTATAACCTTCCTTAATCCAGCTTGGAAAGAATTAACAGATTTATCGCCTCAAGAAAGTTTAGGACATAATTTTGCTGAATATATCTATCCCAGTGATTTACCACGTTATGAAAAAGGATGGAAGTTTTTGTTAGAGAAAAAAACCCTTCAATATTATTGGCAAGTCCGATATATTAAGAAAAATGGCGATATGGGTTGGATGGAAATTTTCGCCTCTCTGATTACTAAAAATGACGAAATTTTAGGGGTATCTGGTACTTTAAATGATATTACTGAACGAAAAAGAATTGAACGTTATCAAAAAATTGAACGAGATGTAATCAAGATTTTAGCCGAGTCTGATGGTGTTGATAATGGTATTCAAGGTGCTTTAGGTGCGATCGCACAAAATTTTACTTGGGAAAGAGCAGAATATTGGGAATTTAATGACACTACGCACTTAATTCACTATCATAATCTGTGGTTAAATTCAGGTGAAGAAAGTGATACCCTTACTGCAAGAGATAAAGAAACTGCCCGAAAAATGGTGTGGCATAACTGGACTTTTAAAAATTATGAGCATTGGTGGCATGAGATCAAATCGATCGAAACTACCTTAACAACTCAAGAAGATATGCGATTAATATTTGCATTTCCCGTTAATAATGGAGAAGAACATTTAGGGGTAATGTTTTTCTTTTCCTCAACACATCATCAAAAGGATTTTCTCTTATTAGAAAATGTTGCCATGATGGGTAATCAAATTGGGTTATTTATCAAAAAGAAACAAGCCGAAGAAGAATTAAAAAGAAGAAATTTATCATTACAAGCAGAATTAAATTTAGCTTCCGATTATGTCTTTTCTTTATTACCATCTCCCGATGAACAAGAAAGTATAAATATCGAGCAAAAATTTATTCCTTGTGCCAAATTAGGAGGTGATATTTTTGATTATTATTGGTTAGATGAAGAACATCTTGTTATTTATTTACTTGATGTAGCAGGACATGGTATTCATTCTGCTTTGTTATCAGTTTCTATCCTTAATTTAGTTAGAAATAACTCTCTTTATAACACCGATCCTTATCAACCTTGGACTATTCTAACAGAATTAAATCGTCTTTTTCAAATGGATGAAGGAAATAACTACTTTACTATTTGGTATGGTGTTTATAACAAAAATAGTAATGAATTAGTCTATTCTTCTGCAGGACATCCTCCCGCTATTTTAGTTTCTCCCAGTGAATCGGGCTATAAATATCAAGCACTATCCACTCCTAATATTCCCATCGGCTTGATGTCGGATATAGAATTTGATCAGAATTTATATGAAGTCCATAACGGGGATTCTTTGTATTTATTTAGTGATGGAATTTACGAAATTCAATTAGAAAATGGGGAAATTTGGGGGTTAAAAAATTTTACAGAAACTTTATTACAAATACCGCAAGATAATCATCATAATTTAGAACAGGTGATTGATCGAGTTCATGTTGTTAATAAATCTAACAATTTTGACGATGATTTATCTATTTTAAGGATAGTTTTTCCTCAATAGGTTTGATGATTACACTATAGTTTTATATGTTATTTATTATTAATTTGTCATAACTATGGTAGAAAAGTCATACTTTTTCATCATCCTGTTAATGAATCGTTATAATTGTTAACATAACTTCATAAAATGCAATTTTAAATCCATGACAGTAGCGATTAATTCAATTAATTCCATTCATGATGTACCAGCCGTTGAGGGAGATTATTGGACATGGCGCGGACAAAACATCTATTATGTACAAGCAGGTAAATTACAAAGTGATAAACCCCCGTTATTATTAGTACATGGTTTTGGTGCTTCTACGGATCACTGGCGCAAAAATATTCATCAGTTACAAGAAAATTTCTCCGTCTGGGCGATCGATATGTTAGGATTTGGTCGATCGAGTAAACCAGCATGGGAATATACTGGTAATTTATGGCGTGAACAATTAAACGATTTTATCACCGAAGTTATCAAGCAACCCACAGTCATAGCAGGTAATTCTTTAGGCGGTTATGCCTGTTTATGTGTCGCCGCCGAATATCATCAAAACGTAGCAGGGGTGATATTACTTAACAGTGCAGGTCCTTTTTCTGATACTGTGGTCAAAAAGCCTAATACTCTAAAAAAAATTAGCGGTTGGTTATTTCGACAAAATTGGATTACTTACTTTTTATTTCAAAGACTGCGCAACAAAAAAAATATTCGTAAAACCCTAGAAAAAGTCTATTTAGATTCTAGTGCCATAACGGATCAATTAGTGGAAGACATTTATCGCCCTTCCTGTGATGAGGGTGCGTTACAAGTATTTGGTTCTGTATTTAAAAGTCCTCAAGGGGAAAAAGTGGATGAATTGTTACAGAAAATGCAGTGTCCTTTACTTAATATTTGGGGTGAAGCTGATCCTTGGATGCGATCAAAAGAAAGAGGTGAAAAATTTAAGCAATATTATCCTCATCTTACGGAAGTTTACCTCAAAGCTGGTCATTGTCCCCATGACGAAGTACCCGAACAAGTGAATGATATTATCACCCAATGGATTAATCACAGGTAATACTTGAGTTCCACATAAAATCGATAACAATTAACAATTAACAATTAACAATTAACAATTAACAATTAACAATTAACAATTATTCACTATTCACTAGAGTCCGATTAGGACATTTTCCCACTTGAGGCATGAGCCTGTGAAAGATGAAGCCTACACTATACCACTAGGTTAGTGTTGGTAGTTCACATGAGTAAAATCATCCTGAAAGTAGTTTTATTTTTTAATGTAACAAAATTTTTACAAAACCATGGGATGAATAGGGTATAATCAATGGTAGAATCAAAAAATATAGTAAATAATAAATGGTTGTCAATGATTAATGATTGATTTTTCTACTAATAATTTTAATAGTTGCTTTAAAAGATAATGTCTTTGACTGGAAAAATTAACAACATACCGATAACTCATTGATTTGTTTGCTTATTTATACTTCTAATTTCTCATTTATCTTACCTGTAACCCTTGATTTTACTAAACTTGCCATATTCTTCCCAAATTAGTAATAAGTTTTTTAAATAAGTATAATAACTCAGAGAATTTCGATTTTTTTCTCAATGTAAAGATACATATATTTAATAACGTTTTAATGTTGAACAGAAAAAGAGGACTGAAAATCATATCCTTAATAAGATATAAAAGTCAAGAAATTTAAGATTAGTTAAGTTAATAAAATTCAGAAAAAATAATAATCGAAAATTGCAGAAAAATCGATCGAAAAAATGATCCCCTTCGTGATAAGATATTTCTCGAAAAGTAAAAGGCTTAAAACTAACTTCTTATTATCGAAGTTGTAAAAAATATAGCTATAAAGAAAATTTATATATTTGGAGGATACCAAGAATGGCACAAGCTGGATTTAAAGCTGGTGTTCAGGATTATCGCTTAACCTACTACACCCCCGACTACACCCCTAAAGATACTGATTTATTAGCTTGTTTCAGAATGACTCCCCAACCCGGAGTTCCCCCTGAAGAGTGTGCGGCGGCAGTAGCGGCTGAGTCTTCTACTGGTACTTGGACTACCGTATGGACTGATGGTTTAACCGATTTAGATCGTTATAAAGGTCGTTGTTACAACGTTGAACCTGTACCCGGTGAAGACAATCAATATTTCTGTTTCGTTGCTTATCCTTTAGACTTATTTGAAGAAGGTTCTGTAACTAACGTTTTAACCTCTTTAGTAGGTAACGTATTCGGATTCAAAGCTCTTCGTGCATTACGTTTAGAAGACATCCGTTTCCCCGTTGCTTTAATCAAAACCTACCAAGGACCTCCCCACGGTATCACCGTTGAGCGTGACTTATTAAACAAATATGGTCGTCCCCTCTTAGGTTGTACCATCAAACCCAAATTAGGTTTATCCGCTAAAAACTACGGTCGTGCAGTTTATGAGTGTCTTCGTGGTGGTTTAGACTTCACCAAAGACGATGAAAACATCAACTCTCAGCCCTTTATGCGTTGGCGCGATCGCTTCTTATTCGTTCAAGAAGCTATTGAAAAAGCTCAAGCTGAAACCAATGAAATCAAAGGTCACTACCTCAACGTAACCGCAGGTACTTGTGAAGAAATGATGAAACGTGCTGAATTCGCTAAAGAAATCGGTACTCCTATCATTATGCACGACTTCTTAACTGGTGGTTTCACCGCTAACACCTCCTTAGCCAAATGGTGTCGTGATAACGGTGTATTATTACACATCCACCGCGCGATGCACGCTGTAATCGATCGTCAAAAAAATCATGGTATTCACTTCCGTGTTTTAGCTAAATGTCTCCGTCTGTCTGGTGGTGATCACTTACACTCTGGTACTGTTGTTGGTAAATTAGAAGGCGATCGTGCTGGTACTTTAGGTTTCGTTGACTTAATGCGTGAAGACTATGTAGAAGAAGATCGTTCTCGTGGTGTATTCTTCACCCAAGACTATGCTTCCTTACCCGGTGTAATGCCTGTTGCTTCTGGTGGTATCCACGTTTGGCATATGCCTGCACTCGTAGAAATCTTCGGTGACGATTCTTGTTTACAATTCGGTGGTGGTACTTTAGGACATCCTTGGGGTAACGCACCCGGTGCAACTGCTAACCGTGTAGCTTTAGAGGCTTGTGTTCAAGCTCGTAACGAAGGTCGTTCACTCAGTGGAGAAGCTGGTAACGATGTTATTCGTGAGGCTTGTAAGTGGAGTCCTGAATTGGCTGCTGCTTGTGAACTTTGGAAAGCAATCAAATTCGAGTTTGACACCGTTGACACTCTCTAATTTTCAGTAGGGGTTGCATAATATTCAACCCAAAAAGGATTCAGTAGTCAGAGTTTGATCCTTGGCATATCTTGGTATCTCCATTAGTAGGTTTTGTGGGCATTGCCCACCCTACTTTATGTGAGTTGAGTAAATAGTGATAAATGAACAAAAATTCTGAGAATCAAAGGAATAATTGAGTAATTTAAGCAATTTTACTCATTAAAAATTCTGCTCATTACTGATACTCACTGAAAATTATGACTTATAAGCAAGTCGTTAAGGATACGGCAAGGGTTTTACAAAGTTATCTTACCTATCAAGCTGTAAAAATTATTATTGATCAACTGACGGAAACTAACCCTCCTCAAGCTATTTGGCTCACAAATTTTAGCGATCGAACCAAAGTGCAAGATAGTGACAACTATCTACGGGCATTGACGCTAGAAAATAAAGAGTTGGTATTAAGAATTTTGACAGTAAGACAGGATATAGCCAGACAAATATTAGAGTTTTTACCTGAAATGGTGGACACCAATATTGAGCAATCTAATATAGAACACCGCCGTCATCTTTTAGAGCGTTTAACGCAAACTGCATCATCCCTTGAGGATGTAAACCCAGAATCTAATCAATCAGACTATAAGGAATAATTAAAAAAATGCAAACATTAGGAAAAGAGCGTCGTTACGAGACTTTATCTTACTTACCCCCTTTAACCGATCAACAAATCGCTAAACAAGTTCAATACTTATTAGATCAAGGATTCATTCCTGCCATCGAATTTGAAAAAGACCCCTTACCTACCGATCACCACTGGACTCTTTGGAAATTACCTTTCTTCTCTGGTACAACCGCTCAAACCGTATTAAACGAAGTGCGTGAGTGCAAATCTCAGTGTTCTGACTCTTACATTCGTGTAATTGGTTTCGACAACCTCAGACAATGCCAAACTGTTAGTTTCATTGTTTACAAACCTAACGGAAGTCGTTTCTAAGATTTATCTGTAAATCTCGAATATTCAAAAGGGTGGACTTCATTGTCTGCCCTATTTTTTTTAATGAAGTTCTCTTAACTGATATTTGGGGCAAGAAATTTAATAGTTAAGGTAATAACCGCTAAAAGTAAACCGCCTACCACACTTATCAAAATACCTCGATTAGTAAATTCAAGGTTATCAATCCTTTTATTAGTATCGTCTAATCTTTGATTGATAGACTCTTTAGTCTCATCTAATCTTTTTCCTAATCCATGAACATCACTTTTGATCGTAGCGACATCGATTTTTATATCAGTTATATCTTTAGATATACTTTCAAATTTTGAGTTGATTAAATCTTTTAACTCTCTTAAGTCATTATCTGTTGCTGTACTCATGGTAAAATCCCCTTATGTCATTAATTGGAAGGATGGGAGTATTTAGCGTTACTTCTGTCCTTGTTTTCATTTTAGCGTGAACTACCCGACTTACAACACTATGATTCTTTGCCTAAATATAAATGGCTTTCACGGGTAATTTTTTCGATCGAATCCAAAGAAATCCCATTATTTTCTGATTGATTTAACCATAATAAATATTCAATATTTCCAGCAGGACCTGTAATGGGCGACCATGTTAAACTTTGATAATACCATCCTAGATTGACGGCTTGGGTTAAAACTTGTTCAATGGCAGAGGCTTGTAAACGGTAATCCCTCACTACGCCATTTTTGCCTACTTTATCCTTGCCTACCTCAAATTGCGGTTTTACTAATAATATGACATCCCTCGGTTCGGTTAATAATTCCCATAATTTTTCTAATACTTTGGTAAGGGAAATAAAGGATAAATCCATCACTCCTAAATTGGATTTTTCTTGATCCTGATATAGCTGTTCGGCGGTAAGATGTCTAAAGTTAGTTCTTTCTAATAGGATAACTCGATCGTCCTGTCGTAACTTCCATGCTACTTGTCCATATCCCACATCCACCCCGTAAACTTTTTTTGCGCCTCGTTGCAATAAGCAATCCGTAAAACCCCCCGTAGAAATCCCCCCGTCAAGGCAAATTCTTCCTTCTACAGCGATATTAAACTCATCTAAGGCTTTGACTAATTTTTCCCCTCCCCTAGACACAAAAGGCGGTTCTTGTTCTACTTCGATAATACTATCAACATCGATTAAAGTACCCGGTTTATCGATAATTTGTTCTTTTACTCTGACTTTTCCCGCCCGAATTAGTTTTTGAGCGATCGATCGACTATCACATAATTGCTTATCTGTCAATAGTACATCTATTCTTTCTTTGGGCAATTTTCCTCTCCTTTAGACAATTATCCACTGATTATTTTACCATGCCAATAAAGTCATAAATATTCTCTAATAAATCTTAACTACTTCTCCAAAGGGAAATTTATCCATATCTAATCCCCCCGGCACAACTACCCATAAAACGGGTAAACTCGGTTTATCTTTGGGAAAATTTCCATAACCGTCTGTTAAATAAACACAAACTCCTTGTAAGCATAAGTTTCTGATTTTTTCTACTTGTTCAAAAAAGGGAATAAATGATGTGCCACCACCGCCAATGGGTTTGGGAATATCATCGTTAGCTTTTAGTTCATAACCGCCATAAATGTTGGCATCAGCATAGTATAATTGGCATTGGAGATGAGGATATGCCCCTAATATTCCCTGTAGTTCACTACAAAATAAATTCATCTGAGTATCAGATATTGAACCACTTGTATCAATACAAACATATACTTGCACTGATTCCCCTGCTAAAGTATCTAAATATAAACCACAAGAGATGAAACGTCGATCGAACCCTTGAAAATCTGTCGGAGTTTGCACTAAATACCGCCAAAGATAAGTACGCCAATCGATTTGTGCTGATTGTAATTCTTTGAACTGCCTTTCCATTCCCGCAGGTAATTTGCCCTGATTTGTAGTTCGAGCAACGATATTGGCTTGTTGCATGGCATTTTGCCAATAGGCTTTTAATTGGGCTTGTTTATGTTGTTCGATCGAACCTGTTAATTCTACCTCTAAATTAACATCATTATTTGCTGAAAATTTGTCTTTACTTCCACTCTGATTAGCAGATTTATTAGTCGCTTCTTGTTGATTATTCTCCTCGTTATCAGAATCGGAAAGAGGTTGATTAAGTAAATCTGGCATTAACAGACTAGGTTTAGATTCATCAGGCTGTTGTAAAAGTAATTCGTAAATCTCCTCAACGCTTTTTGTTTCCCATTCAGGTTTACGGATTCCATTGGGGGGTAATTCATAATTTTTATCCTCAGCGATTAAACCGTTAACCACTATATCACAAGCAATATTCCATAATTCTTCTTGTCGATGCTGTCGGCGAATGGTATGCAATAAAGCCATGTGCAAGATTTCATGTAAAATTAAACCATCTTGTTGTGCCTTCGCTAAAGAAATTAGATATTTGGGATGATAAAAAACTGTTTTGCCATCTGTAGCGGCAGTATCAATGGCATAACTGGCTTTAAACTGGGCAAATAGGGCTAAGGTTGCAAAAAACGGAGATTTTACTCTCATTCTTAACCTTGAAGCACTAATTATTTCTTCATCTTGTGACGTTTGTTTAATCATGGTATTTTTTTCTGTAAATTATTAGTTTAGGTAAGAAAAAAGTGATCTCCCTCTTAATAAGCAGGGTTTTTTCAAAGTCGGGGCAAAATTGCATTTTATCAGTTCAATTTATTGAACGAAAAATGTTAGCTGTGGAATTTATTACACAGCGAGTTATGATCTGAAACCATTATCCCAACGTGTAATGAATCGCGCAGCAATCAGCGAGGCACGAAGCAATCTGACGTCTAATAACCTAAGTTGCTAGTTATAAAAAACTGTTCAAATTAGGCATCAAAAAGGTTTATTTTAATGAAAAATCACACTAATTTTAGATATTTAGTATAAATAATTACAGTTTAAGCTAGTAACTAGCAACTTGCGTTAATAGATACCGTTAAATAAATGTAACTCAATTTACCCCAAGCATGACAACCCTTAATTGCTGGAACATAAGCAACAAAAGTATTGTTATCATCAGGTTTAACTATAATCGTATAATCTGTCAATGACTTAATCGTTTTAAATAAATTTATTTAAGATTCACTATATATATAAAGATAACAAGCACTGAAGTGTTATTTTGAAAAAAACTCTATATTATTCCCACTAAATCACGGAAATCTTTAAAGAATTTTTGTAACTCCTTATTTTCTTTAATCAACTTACCTAATGCCCCCATTTGCCCTTTGCTTTGCATTTGACGAATTAAATCCACTGCAAATAATTGTACCCATTCCTTTGTTGCCTTTTGACTTAACCATTGAAAACCATTTAACCCCTCATCGGCATTTTTTCCCCTAATAGCAAGGGCGATGGCAGTAGCATAACGAGTAGATGCTTCTGAAGGAAAGTCGATTTTTTCCCCTTTACCCTGTAAAATCCCGTCAATATCAGGTAAACTTTTATATAAAGCCACAAAAGCATTAAACTCCGCACTCGCCCCCTCTCCCACCGCAGGAGTAATATCTATTTGATTATAATGTAACTTACTCGCCATTTCCCATGTGCGAGGAGAAGCCCAAGCATGACTTTGAATATCTAGTTTATGTAATAATTCGCTACGGTAGCTGAGAAAAGCGATAATTTGTTCATGAAAGTTATTTTTCAGGGCATAAACCTTAAAACTATCAAAATCCACATTGATTTCTAAATGTAGGAAACGATTAGCTAAAGGAGAAGGCATTTCAAATATACTCGCTCTATCTTCCTTACGATTACCTGCCGCCCAAATAAACCACCCTTCAGGCACTTCATAAGCCCCCACTTTGCGATCTAAAATTAACTGTTGTGCCACTCCCTGCATGGTAGGCGGCGCCATATTTAACTCATCTAAAAAGAGAATACCCTTGCCATCTTGGGGCAAAAAATCAGGGGGATACCATGTGGAAGTACCTTGTTTTTTGCTTCTTCCTGCCACGGCTACGGGTAAACCTCTTAAATCAGTGGGGGCAAGTTGAGACAACCGTAAATCGATAAATTCGAGATTATTTGCTTGGGCGACTTGGGCAACAATGCTGGATTTTCCTATACCCGGTGCACCCCAAATCATGGTACTAATGTGTAATTGGTTTTGGACTAATTTGTTTAAATATTCTTTAAGATTAGTTGGTGTCATTTATCTACTTAGTGAGGGAAATATATAATTCGACTGTTGTTCATTACATTTTTTATGGTTTGTGTCTCTACCCTCCATAGCTGAGTTGAACTATTCTCGATAACCGCAGGAAAGAGTAAAATTTTAATTATTTTCTGGCGAAGTTTTAAGCCTCTTTTTAAGATTTGTGTTTATAATTGAATTGTACAACAATCGTTGTAATTTTTAGCCAAAAACTTTAATTTTAAATGTCTTTTTTCAGTCTGTAAGGTTTAAGACTCTCCAATCTTTTAATACTATTAATTTTTTGTCTTCTTCTAATTTCTAACAAAAAACTTTGATGAACCTATATAATTATGAGTCAAGAAAAATTAACCCCTCAAGAATTAATCAGTATTTTAGGAGAGGCAAGTAACGAAAATACCCCACCACAACGTTTGGAAGAAATTTATCAGAACTATAAGGATTCAGAAATCAAATCCGCCTTAACCAGTAATCCCAATACTGCCCTAGAGATTTTAGTAAAACTAGCAGAAGATTATCCTGTGCAATTTTTAGAAAATCCTGCGTTAGATTTATACTTACTCAGCAATCCTAAATTACTAATAGAAATGCCTACACATAGCCTCATTAGTATTTTCAAACAACCGCAAATTCCTCAAGAGTTTTTTTCATTCGTTTTAAATCATATTGAGGAATTTCAAAAATTTAATTTGCTCAATGCTTTACTAAGAGTAGTTTTGTCTCATGGTGCTTCAAAATGGAATCAATGGAGAGAAACTAATCCTAGTCCGTATTTAGGTAGTATTAATTTAAGTTATATTAATCCAAGATATCCTGATGTACGTGATTTTGATTTAAGTGATTTTGATTTAAGTGATTTTGATTTAAGTGGTATTAATTTAAGTGATTTTGATTTAAGTGGTATTAAGTTAAGTTATGCTAAATTAAGTGGTGCTGATTTAAGTGGTGCTAATTTAACTTCTGCTAATTTAAGCGATGCTTATTTAGGTAGCACTAATTTAACTTCTGCTGATTTAAGTAATGCTAATTTAAGTTCTGCTAAATTAAGTTGTGCTGATTTAAGGAATGCTAATTTAACAGGTGCTGATTTAAGGAATGCTAATTTAACAGGTGCTGATTTAACAGGTGCTAGAGGAATATGATGAAGACAAATCGGATTAATGTTTTAATCAATTCTAATCACTTTTACCTACCACAACCCGACAATTTTAGCTCGAACTGAGGTTCATGAATTTACAGAATTATGACTAACAAAGAATTAACTGATCGAGAATTAGAAAAATCCTTAATAGATGCCAGTAACGAAAATACCCCACCACAACGTTTGCAAGAAATTTATCAGAACTATAACGATTCAGAAATCAAATCCGCCTTAACCAGTAATCCCAATACTCCCCTAGAGATTTTAGAAAAACTAGCAGAAGATTATCCCGTGCAATTTTTAGAAAATCCTGCGTTAGATTTATACTTACTCAACAATCCTAAATTACTGATAGAAATGCCTATAAATAGCCTCATTAGTATTTTTAGACAACCACAAATTCCCCAAGAGTTTTTTTCCTTCGTTTTAAATCATATTGAGGAAATTGAATTGAAATCACGGAATGAGTTACTAAGAGTAGTTTTTTCCCTTTCTGCTTCAAAGTGGAATCAATGGAGGGAAACTAATCCTAGTCCTAATTTAAGTAATGCTAATTTAAGTAAGGCTGATTTAAGAAATGCTTATCTAAAGCAAACTATAATTGATGAGAATACGATAATAGAAGGAAAATGGAAACTTGTTTGGGATATTGTCAATAATCCACAAGAAAAAAGAGATCTAAGACAGGCTGATTTAAGTTCTGCTAATTTAAGTTCTGCTAATTTAAGTTCTGCTAATTTAAGTTCTGCTGATTTAAGTTCTGCTGATTTAAGTAAGGCTGATTTAAGTTCTGCTGATTTAAGTTCTACTAATTTAAGGCAAACTATAATTGATGAAAAGACTAAAATACCAAAAAAATGGAAACTTGTTTGGGATATTGTCAATAACCCACAGCAAGAAAGAGATTTAAGTTTTGCTAATTTAAGTTCTGCTGATTTAAGTGGTGCTAATTTAAGTTCTGCTGATTTAAGTTCTGCTGATTTAAGTAATGCTAATTTAAGAGCGGCTAATTTAAGAGAGGCTAATTTAAGAGAGGCTAATTTAAGAGAGGCTAATTTAAGTTTTGCTGATTTAAGTTTTGCTGATTTAAGTGATGCTGATTTAAGTTCTGCTAATTTAAGTTCTGCTAATTTAAGTGATGCTGATTTAAGTTCTGCTAATTTAAGTTCTGCTAATTTAACAGATGCTTATTTAACAGATGCTTATTTATTGGAAGCTGATTTAAGTAATGCGAATTTAAAAGGTGCTAGAGGAATATGATGAAGACAAATAGGATGGATTCCTTGGTTAGAATAAGGTGGATTTTTATCTTTACTTTCTGAAGATAATCGGATTCACAACATAATCATCGAAGCACTGTTGAGTTTTCTTATCAGTTAGATATTTCGGGCGATCGAACATTACGGAAACAGGAAAAGAGGTGATAAAATTAAAGTCAAAGTACTGCCCTAAATCGATTAATTAATTTTCTAAAATCAATCCTTCCACCACTTTGGCAAAAAAGTCTAAATCCAGACTAGCAATAGTATCGCTATGTTTTTAAATATCACCGACAGGGGTAGTCGGTACGGTTAAGCTCTGTTTTAGGAAACTCGCAACCAAGAATGTCGCAATTGTGTAATAACCACCACCAAATCAGAAGAAACCTGCAATAAAAGACACTTCTAGCTTAATTGCACAGTTTTGCATAGATTTAGTTCACCCCATGTAATGATTATTTTTATCCTTAAGATTTTAGATCGAACTCAGGTAATAATAGATAAAATGATAGTATTGAATTTACCTCTAAAAGCTATTCATTTACTACCCTAAAAAAACGATGCAAATAAAAGGCACAACCAAATTATTAGGTATTATTGGCAATCCTATCGAGCATTCAAAATCTCCTCTCATGCAAAATAGCGCGATCGAAGCGTTAAACTTAGACTATGTGTATGTTCCCTTTGATGTCAAAACAGAAGACTTAGAAACGGTATTAAAGGGCTTTGAGGCAATGAATGTGAGGGGTTTTAACGTCACTATTCCCCATAAAGAAAATATTATCCCCTTATTGTCAGATATTACTTATATCGCCCGAAAAATCGGTGCAGTTAATACTGTATATTGGACAAAACAGGGATGGGAAGGCACAAATACTGATATAGATGGTTTCATTGCCCCTTTAAAAGCATTAGACGTAGATTGGAGTCAGATTGTACCTTTAGTGTTAGGTGCAGGAGGTGCGAGTCGGGCGGTAATTGTTGGTTTAGATGAATTAGGGTGTCCCAATGTTAGAGTAGTTGCTAGAGATTACGAAAAATGTGCAGACTTTAGAGACAGTTTTATCTATACACCTCTTAAATGTTCTCACATTTGGGCGCATACTTGGGATCAAATTGCCGATATACTTCCCCATAGTAATATGATTGTCAATGCCACCCCCTTGGGAATGTATCCGAATGTGGATGTTTCCCCTTTAACCGAAAAAGATAATGAGTTAATCACAGATGAGTTTATTGTTTATGATTTAATTTATACTCCTCGCCCTACTTTACTTTTACAACAAGCCCAACAAAAAGGAGCTATTTCGATCGACGGTAGTGAAATGTTAGTACAACAGGGGGCAAAAGCATTTGAAATTTGGACAGGGAAAAAAGCCCCCGTAGATATAATGCGTCAGGTATTGCTTAATGGCAAATGATGAAAAAATCTTCTACAGTCCGTATGATAGATAAATTTTTAGCTTATCAATTTTTCTGGTAAAATTACAAATGTATCAATGGGTTGGGGCTTAAAAACAATGAAAGAAAAGAACATTATTTTGGTTACGGGTTCAGCAGGGTTAATCGGTTCGGAATCAGTAAAATACTTTGCTGATTTAGGTTTTGATGTCATCGGAATTGATAATAATATGCGTCAAGTTTTCTTCGGAGAAGATGCCTCTACAGAATGGAATAAAAATTATCTATTGAGTGCTTACAAAAAAAACTACACGTATTTTGACGTGGATATTCGAGAGCAAAGTTCGATCGAGCTTATCTTTGAGAAATATAGTAGTGATATAAGCCTGATTATCCACACGAATGAATATTGCTCAAATCATTGATGAAAATTTATTGCAACTTCATGGTAATCGTAAGGGATTGAGTTATGGTCAACTAGCTGTGTTATTACTAACATATATTGTCAGTGAAGCAGACCATCGCCTTTGTTGTGTTGAAAAATGGGTAAATGACCACCATCAAAGCCTTTGTGCCATAACAGGATGGAATATAGGAGAAAAAGATGCTACAGATGACCGTTGTGGAGACTTGTTAAAAACCATTGGCATTAGTGATGAACAAACCATTCCTAGTATGGAAACATCACTATCGAAGCATTTAATCATAGCTTATGAACTGCCAACCGAAAAAGCCCGAAGCGATACTACAAGTTTCTCTGTATATCATCAACCCTCAGAAAATCAAGAAGATTCATCGATAATAAAATTTGGTTATAGTAAAGATAAACGACCAGATTTGGTACAATATCGTCAAATGTTGGGGACATTAGAACCTTATGGAATGCCATTAGTAAGTGCTACATTACCAGGAAATAAAACCGACGAAAAATTAAGGGATTACATAGTCGTTTAGAAAAAGGCGAATCGGCGTTAGTGGCTTTAGCAAAGCGACCTGGAAATGACGAGCAAGTATTACAAAAAAAGGTAGAAGATATACTCAAAAATAATCGAATTTCAAATTATATTGAATATTCAATCACA